>JBDKSF010000081.1 GCA_039680785.1 Candidatus Cloacimonas sp. | reverse complement strand
AGGTCATCATACTTTGCTCTGGAAAGGAACTGATGCTAAGGGCTGTTCTCTTGCCAGCGGGATATATTTTGTGCGTTTAGAAACCAAAGGAGAAAGCCAGTGCCGCAAAATTATGATGGTAAAATAAAATAGTGAGATGATAAAATAGACGGCAACCCTGTTTTGAAACCGAAGAAGAGTGAAATAGGCGAAACAAGCAATAGCTAAAAAAAATCCCGGGCATTTGCACCCGGGATTGCTAAAAAGGCAATTTGTTTTCAGAGTTTTACTTAGTTAGCAGCATCTTTTTGTTTTGTTGGAAGTTGCCAGCTTTCATATTATACACATATACACCGCTACTAACTGTTTTTCCAGTGTCATCTTTACCATCCCAATTGGTTCTATATGTTCCAGCGGAAGTATGACTATGGGAAAATGAACGAATTCTTTGTCCTTTGGCATTGTAAATGTCTATCGTTACGGTTGTCGGTTCAGAGATACTGTAACTGATGACAGTATTTGGATTGAAGGGATTGGGATAGGCATTATACAATTTCGTTACAATCGGCAATTCAGGCGTTTCAGGATAAGAACCGCCAGCGTTTGTTTTAACGGAGAGGGGCCCAAAATATTCTGATTCACCGTTTAGGGAGATGCTTTCCAGCCAGTAATAATAGATCATATTGGCTTCAAATTCATTATCTATATATTTATAGCTAATTTGAGTGCCATTTTCGGTTCCTTCATCGATTAAAAGAGGATTGATCCGAATAGCATTTACCAGTGTTCTATCTTCGCTGCGGAAAATGTTATAACCGCTATGATTGGTCTCCGATTGGCTAACCCAGTTTACGGAAACATATCCTTCCGCAGAATAGATGGCATTGAAATAGGAAAGCTCCACGGGCAATGTAGATTCTGCATCTAAAGGGAAAACGATATCAACATCGCCATCGGCTTTGGCTTCCAACACAAAACTGATGATGGTGGCTGTCCAGGTTCCGGGATTGGAAATTATGTGATATGTTTCATTTGGTAATATACGATAAGCAATCTGCGTAGGAATGAAGCCAAGCTGGTGATTGATGGTTATCTGCTTTCCAGTTAGATTTACTCCCGAACTGCTTAATTGAATTACTAAACCGGCATTGGGTAAACCAATTCCATCCGGGGCATAACTGGCAACGGCATTTATAACTGTTTCACCTTCCAAACCGGAAATTTCCACGCTGGGACTGATGGGAACTTCATTGATGGTAACAGTTCCGGCACCAACCGTAGTTGTTCCAGTGGTGGTAAAATTCCAGACAGGACATTCAATGGCATCCCCAATTGGGTTTACGGGAACCACCTTCCAGAAATATGTTGTTCCATAAGCTAAAGCTGAAGGAGCGTAATGTGGCGATAAACACTCTATAGGTGTTCCCGGAAGGGTTTGGCCAAAATATAGTTTATACGAAACAGGTGCATTAGCTCCCGCATCCCAAAACAGTTTTGCATCGGTAGCTACATTTTGGGTATCATTATTGGGAACTGGATTTTGGGCAGCTAAGGGAAGATTACTGAATGCGGCAACTTCCATATTATTAATCATAACATCACTATCGGCATTAGTTATTGTTGAACCAACATAAAAGGCAAATCGACAATGACCACTGTGTCCTGCCAAAGGAATAACCGCTTTTTCTCCACTGATTCTGATATCTTTATAAACATAAGCAGAACCCGTATTATTCCATTCACGCACAATATTGGCTGTGGACCAGCTATATCCATCACCAATTAAAACGGCAATTCTATCGTCCGGAGCATAAACTGGAGGTGTTCCGGTTGGGGTTTGATTATATTTTAGCACTGCCAAATCAAAAGAAAGATAATAGGTATCGTCCGGAATATTAAATAGCGGAGATATCAACCAACCGTTAATTCCACCCCAAATATTTAATTTGGCTGCTTTATCCGTTCCGGCTACATTCAGCCAGTCATCTTGTTCCCATAAACTGGAGGGGCTTAAAGAAACGGGGTCTTGTAAAACACCGGTTCTTGTTAACCAATCACTATTGGGTGGAACAGCGCCATCAAAACTCTCCTGATAAGGAAAAGTGACAATGGAAGGATCGGCAACTGTGGTAAAACTCCAGATAGGACAATCTTGCGCTTCACCGATAATATTAACAGGTATCACTTGCCAATAATAAGTAGTACTGTAATTGAATCTGTTTGTCGGTGTGTATTTGGTAGTAGCAACCACTTGATTTAAGGCAATATTGGTAGGAGGATTATCCGTTCCCAAATTGATCTTATAACTAATTGGTGCACCACCTCCGCTGGACCATTTAAGATATTTGTCAATCGCTATGTCAGTGGAAAGATTTGCTGGATCAGGATTTATGGCAGGATTGGGCGCTTGCGTTGGCGGAGTGATAATTTTGAAGCTGGGATGATTGTTGGAAGTAGTTCCAGCACTGGTTGGAAAAGTAGTTCCGGTTCCGGACTCTTTGTAAACCGCCATATTGCTTTTAGAGGCATAATAAAATTTGGGATAACCACTGCTGATTTTGCTGCCATCTCTGTTTTCCCAAACAATATCTAAGCCCACATAACCATCCCAGGTAAAATTGAAAGGCGTGGTTAAAATTATCTCCATCCAACCAGGCCCGGCAAAAGTTATACTGCCATCATAAACCTTCGTAAATGAACTGCTGCCTCCGGGATTGGGATAACTGGTTGAACTAGATAAAGTGCTGTTATAATTGTAAGCAAAATAAATCTTCTGATTATCCATAGTGTAATCGGAAACATCATTGTTAACCTTAAAAGCGATGGAATAAATTGTAAATGAACCGGTTATTCCAGCACTACTCATCTCCGTTGCTGTAAAAATAAATCGGCTCCATCCATAATTGGAACTTCCGTTAACGGGAATATGATTACTATTGGAGCTGCCATCTATAATGGTATACTCCGTGGCAAAGAGAAAACTGCTCATCGCTAAAACAATGAACAGAATAATTAGTGATTTTTTCATCATTTCTCCTTTCTAATTTGATAGTAGTAAAAATTTATTTTCCTTAACCAGGGTAGGAACTAAACCGCTGATTGCTTTTGGCCTGATTTCCTGCATCAATCTAAACGGACCGAATAAAACTATAAAAAGTAATTGCTTGCTCAAGATAAGCGCCTTAAAGAATAAATCAAAAATAAACTCTCGTTTTGTGACGAAAGGATAAAATGCTTTATCGGCTATGACGGCTCTGCCGGTAATTTTATCGCTAATTTCAAGTGATTTGATGATGTTTTGCATCTTCATAAAATCCTTATCTGTTCTATATCCTATCCTTATTCAACAAACTATTGCCTCTGCTTTGGGCAGTTACAATATCTACGGTTATCAAAGCCAAATTATTGTCAAGAACTTTTTGACAATTATGCCGAGGATTAGTTACCCACAAGATATTATTTCGCCAATTCTGGCAGGAAGGTTGACCTCCTGGTCAACCCACAACAAACAAACTATCAGGCCATCCTAAAATTTAGCGGAAACTGCATAATTTGGTTGTAAGTGGAACGACGAGGATTTCGTTCTTCCTTTGGATTATCCTCTCTCACAGATTGCACAGATTGCACAGATTTAGTTTCACGCAGATTACGCAGATTACGCAGATTTAAGATGATAATAGGTATGGGATGAACAGGATTTTGGGGATTTAAGGATTTTTTATATACCAGGATATGCACAAGGCATAGAAATAATGGAGGGTTGACGTCCTCGTCAACCACAACAAATAAGATATCAAGCTTTTATAGAATATAGTGGGAACTACATAACTTGGTTGTAAGGGGAACGACGAGGAAATCGTTCATTCCTGTAAAATATTCTCTCACAGATTACACAGATTGCACAGATTTATTTTCACGCAGATTACGCTGATGATGCAGATTTAAGATGATAATAGGTCTGGGATGAACAGGATTTTGGGGATTTAAGGATTTTTTATATACCAGGATATGCACAAGGCATAGAAATAATGGAGGGTTGACGTCCTCGTCAACCACAACAAATAAGATATCAGGCCATTATAGAATATAGTGGGAACTACATAACTTGGTTGTAAGGGGAACGACGAGGACGTCGTTCTTCCTTTGGATTATCCTCTCTCACAGATTACACAGATTTAGAAACAAGGATTTCAGGTATGGGTTTTAGAAACGAGGATTTAAGAATTTCAGGATTAAGAGGATTGATTTTTAATTACTAATTATCAAGAACTTATTAAAGCCCCCCAAAGGGCGACACGATCATAGCGATGGAGGCGTAAGCCCCTCGAAAAAGTCACAATGAATACGGCGGAAGCTTTTGACTTACAATTTTCACCTGCCTTCACCAAAACCACATCCCAAGAACTTTATCACTTACAACCGCTCTACGACTGGTTTCCAAACCGAAAAATTGTGAGTTAAAATAGAAATAACATCCTAATATAGCTGTATCCTATATTCATTGCCCAAATCCATTAATTTAGCTTTTAACATACCTTAATCAAGCGTTAATAATAAACGCTTGATTAAGGAGTGATAAATACTTGATTGACGCTTTCAATTAAGGACGAATACCAAACTCGTATCCAATATGCAGTTTATACTAAAGTAGCAAATACCTGATGACAGGTAAATAGATAAGGATGATACATAATACCAATCCGCAATTTTAAAGTTTGGAAGAAAATGAACTAACCAATCCTTACTTGGCAAATAAACTGAAGTTTGCCAACAAACTTAATGTTTACAGGGTTTTTAGACGATTTTTATTCAGCACCTCATTTGCTGATTATGTCCCTAAACTATGTGGTTCCATTTTTCGGATTTTTTTAATAGAGGGAAATTCCTGATGAATTGTAGAAACAGTTTTTACCTTCTTCCAAGGACATTTTATTATCCTCTTTTCTCACAATCTATGTAAAGTTAGCGTCTAATTGCATAGTTTTCAGTTTGTTAATTTAGGTCAAGTTCTTTTTTGTAAAATTTGCATTACCCTAAAATTATCTTAGTTACTTTCTCAAATATGATAAACTACTCAAATAATTTAGGGAAGGACAAATATCGTTTCGTTTATGGGCGGGTTATAACTAAAATGGTGTGCGATGGTTAGATGCGTAAATTTAATTTAGTTTCTCTAAAGATGTTTCTGCAAGAAAAAGCTATCTGCTAAGTTGTAAATTGGCATAAAAAAGTTATCTGCTCTGTAGGACACTGGCATATAAAGTTATCGGTTCACTTGCAAAGTGGCATAAAAAGCTATTTATTCACTTGCAAAGTGGCATAAAAGGTTCTGCCGGGTTCAGGGACATAAGCGTGAACCATATAGTTTTCATCCGTAAGGTTTTTGATAGAGAGGGCGGGGGTAAATTTCCAGTTATCTTTTTGCCAATGCAAGCTTAATCCGCAGTCCACTAAAGCATAAGCAGAAATGGGGTCTATCAAATTATCGGGAGTAGTCCATTGTTTTCCGGTGAAGCTATATTTTGTCCAAAAGTGCAAAAGCCCCGGCTGCCAATCGACGGCAAAAGAATAGAGAACTTCAGGTCGGTACATAAGTTGGGGTGCATCGGCAAAATCATAATAGGTAGTATCCTTAGCTTTCGTAAAAACGGCGGAAGCGGTAAGTTCCAATTGTTTAAGCGGTTGGCAATTTCCTTCCAATTCCAAATTCCGAACCGTTGCTTTCCCAATATTCATCGGTTTCCAGACGGGACCATACATTTGAACTTGCCGCCATTGAATCAGATTTTTAATTTTGTTTTGGTGCAAAGTCGCTTTTAGCGTTGCTTTAGGAATATTGCCTTTTATCCAGATCTGATAGCCCGTTGCCTTTTCACTTTTAAGATTTGGATTGCCCAGGGTCTGAGAATCCCCTTTCCAATAAAGATCAAAAGGCGAAGGCAGAGCAAAAGAATTGCCAATGGTGGCTCCCGTTTCCAGATAATTATTTCCCCAATTGCGAACGGAAAATTCCAGCCGACCACTAAATTCATCTTCACCCTTTATATAATCGTAACGACCTGCCAAACCGTTATTTACAATCAGCCAGGCAAATTCCTTTTGTTGATTAAGTTTTAAGGCAAGCGCAAATTGATTTCTAAGATAATTAATCTTGCCTTGCTGAGGGTTAATTAAATCCCGATAGCGATAGCGATTATAAGCATATTCACCAGATAATGTCCCTTGGAAAGCATCTTTATCATAGCTGAGAGATTGTTTTATGCCAAAGTTGTCATTTTTTTGTTCATATTTTTGGGAAAAGCCCTCAATTAAGGACTGCGTATTATCATAATTTGTTTCATCGTGGATTAGCCAGTTATTGCTTTGCCAGGCAAAATTGCCAAAATTGGCGGAAAGGCGAATTTGAGGACGCAGCGAAGAACCCTCTAAAAACGCCTTGTAATATAAATCGGCAAAATTCAGCGGACCGGGAAGTTCCCTCTGAAAAGTTACAAAGTCAGTTGAAAAGCTGGTCAGCAATTTGGCAAGGCGAGTTGAATACGCACCGGAAAAAGAGAGCTGTTGTTTACTGTTATTTTGGCGGATGTTTTCGCTATCTTCCGGAATCATTTCTCCTTTCCTAATGGGAAAATCGTTATTGGCATCATAGACATTAAGGCAGAGGCGATAAGAATTTTCCGAGCTGAGACCGCTTAGCGACAGATCTTGCATAAAATAGCCGTAAGAGCCAAATTCCGTTTTGCTTTCCAGATTGGTTTTTAGGGCAGCGCCTTGTTTGGTAGTGATCATTATTATGCCACCAATGGCAGAACCGCCTCCATAAACGCTGGCATTGTTTTTCACGATTTCAATGCTTTCTATGTTATCCATATTCAGGCGAGAAAAATCAAAGGGCTCGCCTAAAGTATTCATCGCGATGCCATCCAGTAAAACTAAAGTGTGTCGGCTGATATTTCCCAAGATGTTTATTTCGGCTACTTCGCCTTTTAGTTGTGTGCCGGAATTTTGAAAGGAAGATGTTTGTGAAATCAATTCCGAAGCACTGCTATAATGTTTATCGGGGTCTATGGGCAAAGTAACGATATCCGCAGGGGCGATGTTTTCTCCCATTGGTTGAGTAAATACTCGGTAGGTAGATAATTGAACTGGTTTGCTTTGTAATTTTATCCGGATTCCTTCATTGTCTTTGGGGAGAGCAATTATTTCATTTACGGAGAGTGTTTGGTTTTGATAGCCCAAACGGCTGACTGATAAAGAATCGCTAACTTCTATGCTAAAATTGCCATTCTGTTTACTCAGCGTAGTTTTTTTGCCGCTAATCAGGCGAACCGCTTCCAAAGGTCTATCTTCTATATCTGTAACGATACCAGATACTTTGATACTTTCCAGAAGAGATACGAAACCAAGTAGAAGAACGAAAACGGATAAAAACTGACGGCATCTCATAAATCAAACGCTTACGGATAGATAATGTTAGGTCTGCCCGTATAGGGATTTTGCATAATATCCAGTTCCACGCTAAATAAATCCTTCAGTGTCTCTTTTTGCATCAAGTGTTCTGGTTTCCCCACAGCCAATAGTTTACCCTCTTTCAAGAAAATTAAACTTTCAGCATAGTTAGCCGCCAAGTTTAAGTTGTGCGAAACAATTAGAACTGTCTTATTTTCCTTGCTGTGAATGGATTTTAAAATGCCCATTATTTCTATCTGATAATTGATGTCCAGTTGGGACAAGCTTTCGTCCAACAAAATAAAAGGTGTCTGCTGAACTAACGCTCTGGCAATTAAAACCCTCTGTTTTTCACCTCCGCTGATTTCAGAAAGCCAGCGATGTTTTAGTTCCGTTAATTTCAAATTAGCCAAAACGGCATCCACAGCTTCATAATCTTCGGAACTATAGGACTGTAATAAACCCAAATAGGGATAGCGACCCGTTAAAACCGTTTCTTGCACTGTGTGATCAAATTCGGAACTTGTTTCTTGAGGCACAAAGGCAAGCTGTTTTGCCAGCCAGGAACGCTTTATTTTGGTTATATCCTTTCCCAAAATGGTAATTGAGCCCTTAGAAGGTTTCAAATAGCCCATAATAGTATAGAGCAAAGTAGATTTTCCGGCTCCGTTCGGACCCAAAAGGGCATAAAAATCCCCTTCTGCAATTTGCAGAGAAATATCTTTCAAAACCGGGAAATTCTCATAACCGCAGGTTACATTTTGTAATTCTATCATTTTTTATCCTGTTCCAAACTGTTTACATAAGCAGTTTTTTTGCTTTCCATTAATTTGTCAACCTCCTTGCGGAAAATGGACATCTGGTAGCTATTTTTGCCCGCTTTAATGAAAACCTTCTGAAAAATCATTTTAAATAAATGGGAGCAGTGTTTGTAAATTAGGAAGAACTGGATGGCTTGGTTTAATAAGGATATGGCAAGATATCTATTTTCGGAATGAAAAAAGGAGCTTGATCCGATGCCGGCAGTGAAAATATTTCTTTACACGATTTAGGTTTTTATATTTAAGGAACTTATAAGCTATAATGGACGAAAGGTCTTTAAGAATTTGTTCTATCATTATACAGGGCTGCTTGTTCCATAACCGAGAGAATATAAAATATGAAGGCAATAACGATGAATAAGAATTGGCTGATACCAACTCCATCAAGTAAGGAACCGATTCCTGAAATTGAAAGTTTGAGCGCAGAATTCAAATTGCCTCGCTTAGTGGCTGAATTGTTATATCGGAAGGGCTTTAAGACCTCTGCCGAGGTAAAGGAATTTTTTCAGCCCTCGATGGATAAATTATATGATCCCTTTCTCTTTCCCGATATGGAAAAAGCGGTTCAGCGGATCTTAAAAGCGATAGAAAATAAGGAAAAAATACTCATTTATGGCGATTATGATGTTGATGGCACAACTGCTACCGCACTTTTATATTTGGGACTGAAACGCATTGGAGCCAATATCGATTTTTATATTCCACACCGGATGGTAGATGGTTACGGTTTATCTTTAGCCAGTTTGGACACTTTAAAAGATAAATGTGCGTCGCTGATCATCAGTGTGGATTGTGGCGTGAATGCCATTGAAGAAATCAATGCCATAAATGCTTTGGGAATGGAAATCATCATTACCGATCATCACAATCCCAAAGATGAACTTCCTCCCGCTTATGCCATTATAAATCCTAAACTGCCGGGAACTCCATATCCCTATTTACACCTTGCCGGAGTGGGAGTTGCCTACAAATTACTGATGGCGGTTTATCAAAAAATTGCCATAGACACGGCGGAAAATAAGCTTAAGTATATGGATCTTGTAGCGGTTGGAACTATTGCCGATATTGTCCCTCTCACTTTGGAAAATAGGATATTTGCCTCCATTGGATTGCAGCATTTAATTGAAAAAAAGAACTTGGGTTTGAATGCCTTAGTGCAAATTTCCGGTTTAAATCAAAAAACCTTGGATACAACTGACATTGTTTTTGGCATTGCCCCCAGAATCAATGCCGCGGGCAGAATGGGAAGTGCATCCGATGCCGTGGAATTATTAATTTCCATAGACGAAGCCAAGAGTATGGAACTGGCGGAAATTATTGAACATCAAAATTCTTTGCGCCAACAGGAAGACCAAAAGACCTTTCTGGAAGCCAGCACCATCATTGAAAATAAATATAAAGACCTCCAACATACACCCTGTATGGTTATTTCTTCCGATGACTGGCATCCGGGAGTTATAGGCATCGTTGCCTCCAAGCTGGTAGAAAAATATTATCGTCCCGTCATTATGATTTCTTTCAAAGATGGTTTTGGCAGCGGTTCAGGACGCAGTGTGGCAGATTTTGATTTATTTGAAGCGTTAAAACAAACGGAGCATAATTTGCACAGTTTCGGCGGCCACAAATATGCCGTCGGTTTAACTATTTATCAGGAATACTTGGATAGGTTTGAAAATGAACTTACTCGCTATGTTTCTGAGCATTTGCTTTTGGAACAAATTCAGCCCCCTTTACAAATTGATGCCGAGCTGGAACTATATGACATCAACAATACTTTATTGGATGCCCTGGAGCGTTTTGCGCCTTTTGGTCCCGAAAATATGCGTCCTATTTTTGTAACCAAAAATGTTATCATAGCAAGTTATCCCTATAATGTCGGCAGAAACCATCTGAAACTGAAAGTGGTGAAAGATGGCATCTATTTTGATTTAATTGGTTATAATTTGGGTGATTATCTGCCGTTATTGAAAAAAAATGGCAGATTGGACATCGCTTATACTTTGGAATATAACCGTTTTGGTAACAATCTATCTATTCAAGGTAAATTGAAGGATTTGCAAATTGGGAAGGATTAGCACTATGAAAAATATGTTGTTATTACTGGCAATTTTTGCCTTAGCTGTATCGCTTTTAGCTATTTTTGCCTGCGCCGGCATAAATCAGCGCGCCCCGATGACTATTGATTACTTCAGTTTAATTAAAACTATCTCTCTCGGCAAGCAGGTAGATAAAATTCTGTATCATTCTCAAAGCAATACTCTCTATGCAATGAGTGAAAAAAATCAGGAGATTTACATCTTTCAAAATGGAGAGCTGAAAAATGTTTTGGGCGGCTTAGGCAGCTCCAAAGTTAATTTTCAATTTTTGCAAGATATGGCTTTGACGAGTGATAATTATTTGTATGTATTGGATTCTTCCGCCAAAAGCGTGAAAAAATTCAGTTCGGACGGCAAACCAAGTGGCAGCATAGATCTGAAGAGTGGCGTGCAACCCAAATGCCTTTGTTTGTATCAAGATCAGGATTTGTATATTTTCGATTCCGCCAGCGGAGAAATTATTGCCTATTCAGGCATAGACGGAAGCGAGCAAAATCGGTTTGGCAGATTTCAATTGCAGCAGGTAAATTCGCTTTTTTGCAATCACGATTATCTGATCGCTTATGCTAAAGACAGCAATCAAAGCCATATTTTTTCTGGGTTAGGCCAATTCATCAAAACCGAATCCGGGCAAGTGGTATATGATCTGTTCAATAACGGCATTTGTTACAATGAAGGGATGTTAAAATGTTTAAATAGTCCCGCTTATTTGCCCATCGGACAGGAAAATGTATTAATGAGCATCGATGGCAATTTCTTAGCATTAGGTTTAGGCGAAGAAATCCGCATTTTAAAAATAAGTTATAATCAGGTGGATTGAGTGCCTTCTTTGCTTTGGATTTTACTTTCGGCGTTATTGCTTTCGCTTTCCCGTTTACCTTTGCATTTGGGTTGGTTGGTTTTTGTAGGTTGGATTCCGCTTTTATTTGTATTGGAACGGAAAAAAGTAAAACTCTGGCAAGCGGGAGCTATTTTTTCCGTTGTTTATGTCGGGGTAGTTATGTATTGGATAGCGGGAGTTACTTTTTTCGGTTTAATTGGGATTGCCATCGTTTATTTTCTTTATTACTGGCTTTGTTTTTATGCCATTAAGAGGATAAGCGGAATTTCCCGCTGGCTTTTTTACCCCGGTTTTATAAGTGTGATGCTCAGTTTTGAGTATTTGCAAAACTTTGGTGAAACCAGATTTCCGTGGTTTAATAATGCCTATTCGCTTTCCGATTATACGGTTTTAATTCAGGCAGCGGATTTGGGGGGAGTGATTCTGCTTTCTTTGCTCATTTTGCTGATTAATGTTTTGCTTTACGAAGTCCTGATTAACAAGAAGACCAAATGTCTATTTTACATTGTTGGCATTTTTATGCTTTGGATTGGCTATGGCATATACTGTCTAAATTATTTGCCACTGCAAAAACAGGAGCCGAAAATAACCGTTATGCAGCCCTCTATCCCTCAGGAAGAAAAATGGGACGATAAAGCTTATCGGCAAATCTTACAGCGTTATGAAGTTCTTTGTGCCAATGCTTCCAAAGATTCCACGCGTATGATTATTTTTCCGGAAGCGGCGATGCCGGTTTACTTAATGTATGATAGTTTTGCGCAATCATATATAAAAGGTCTGATGCGAAAATATCAGCTGGAAATTTTTACCGGTTTTCCGCATTTTACTACTGCACCGGAAAATAGCATCAATGACGAATTATATTATAATGCCGCCGCTCTTTTCAAACCGGATGGCTCGATTCCTGCATTATATTATAAAAACATATTGGTGCCGGTGGGGGAAAGAATGTTGTGGCTAAATGTTTTTCCTTTCTTATGGAAACTACAATTTGGCCAGGCAAATTGGGAATTTGGCAATGGGCCTGCTTACTACCAAACGGACAGTTTGGAATTTTCTCCTTCTATTTGTTACGAACTGGCTTTTGCAGAATTTCACCAAAAAATGGCTATTCGCAAAGATAAAGAGACCGGCAAATGGAAAAAAGCCGATTTTTTGGTTAATATCACCAATGACGCTTGGTTTGGAACTTCTTACGGTCCCTGGCTCCATTCCTTGATGGCAAAATTTAGGGCTGTGGAAAACCGCATCCAGATTTATCGTAGTGCCAATACAGGCATTTCTTTGATTGTGGACCCTATGGGCAGGATATTAGCGAAAGCAGGGCTATTTGAAATAACCAATTTGTCGGCGCCTCTCTATATCTGTCCCAAAATACCGGTTTACCACTATATTGCCAAATATCCGTGGATTTTGGTTATATTTTCAGCAGCACTTTTCCTCTTCAGTTTCTTTTATCGGAAACCTAAAAGCGAGGCATTATGAAAAAATATTATTATACTATCGGCGAAGTGAGTAATTTATTAGGCATTAAGCCCTATGTAATTCGCTATTGGGAAAGTGAATTTCCGGGGCTGAAGTCCAAAAAAAACTCAGGACGCATCCGCAAATTTAGTGAACAGCAGGTCCTTTTACTCCGTCAAATTTATGATTTGCTCTATAATCAACGCTATACGATTGAAGGGGCAAGACAGAAAATCAAACAGGAAAGAAAAACCTTGCAGGCAATTGCCAAAGAAGGTCTTGACGAGAAAGCCATTTCTTTAATACAGACATCAGAAATAAAACCCGAAATTACGGAACTGTTACAGGATTTGAAAAGTGATTTAGTCCATATTCAACAGACCTGTAAAAAATTTCAACAGGATAAAAAATGAACTTTCAAGATATTATTCTCACTTTGCAAAATTATTGGGCAAAACAGGGTTGCTGCTTAGTTCAACCCTACGATGTGGAAATGGGAGCGGGAACTTTTCATCCTTTCACTTTTTTTGGAACCTTAGGAAAAAAACCTTGTGCCATTGCTTATCCTCAACCTTGCCGCCGACCCAAAGATGGAAGATATGGAGAAAATCCCAATCGCTTCCAACATTATTATCAGTTTCAGGTAATTATCAAACCCGCTCCGGAGGACATTCAAAATTTATATCTAAAAAGTTTGTCCGCCATCGGAATAGATATCTCTCAGCACGATATCAGATTTGTAGAAGACGACTGGGAGTCACCAACTTTAGGAGCCGCAGGTTTGGGCTGGGAAATTTGGCTGGATGGAATGGAAATTTCCCAATTTACCTATTTTCAGCAAGTTGGCAGCATTGATGTCTTTCCCGTGAGCGTAGAACTTACTTATGGTTTGGAACGCCTGGCAATGTATATTCAAAATGTTGACGATTATAGAAGTTTGATTTGGAACGAAACCACCAAATATGCGGAACTTTTTTATGAACGCGAAAAAGAATTCAGTGCCTATAATTTTGAAATGGCTAATACCGACCTGTTATTTCAGCTGTTTCAGGACTTTGAAAAGGAGTGTAATTCGCTGTTGGATAAGCAATTGGTCTTTCCTGCCTACGATCATTTGCTCCATTGTTCGCACACTTTTAATTTATTGGAAGCCAGAGGAGTGATAAGTGTTACGGAAAGAGCAAGTTATATAGCTCGCATCCGTAATTTGGCTCGACTTTGTGCCAATATTTATTTAACCAAATACAATCCTTAAAAAAGGAGTTGAGATGACTCGTGATTTTTCAGAAGTTATGCCTACTTTAACTGGCATTCAGGATAACCTTTTACAGGTAGCCGTTTATACAGATTTTCAACCGCAGTGCGTAATTATTTTAGAACAGGATCCTCCCCATCTTTTGGAATCCTTGGATGCTTTAAGAAACTATGCCAATCAGCGAAAATTGCGTTTTCCTTTGTTAATCAACCGCAAGTTTGTGAATAGTTCACTGGATTCCTATCCTTTGGAATTTTTGGATATCGTAACCGCCAATTACCAAAATCTCTTCGTTAAGGAAGATATCTTAAAATCTTTACAGTTTAATCCCACTGATTTGCGTCTGCAAATGGAACGCGAAATAAAAAGCAAATGGCTGCTTATCCGTTTGACAGTGTTGGAGCAGAAAAATAGCCCTGCCCAATTAGCCAATATTTTATTGCTGACTTTTAGTAATATCGTTCCTGTTTTAAAAGGTATTTGTTATCTGAAAGATGGCTCTGTTCCTGCCTCAATGGAAGAAATGATCACAAGAACGGAACAGATTATCAGCGTGAAAATCGAGGCAATGTTTGACTGGGGTTCCGGCAAAAAAGCCGATCTGAAAAATGTTCAACAATTTCTTGCCATTTTAGAAGAGATTATGCAGTATTTAGAAAACATTGATATATGATTTACACTGATATCTCCATAGCGAACAGTAAATTGCCGTTACTTGCTTTTGCCATTCATAACGGACATTTTCTCCCTTTGGAAATTTTACGGGGTTGCGGTGTGGATGAAGCAACCAGATTGCGCGAAGAAGACCCATTTACAGATGGTTTTGCCAAATGTTTCAGCAATAATGTAGTTGTGCAAACCAGTCGTTTTGCAGTGGATTTGAACCGCTCTCCCGAAAAAACCGTCTATCAAAAACCGGAAGATGCTTGGGGTTTGAAGGTGAGAAAAAATCCTCTTCCCCAGAAATTATACGAAACCCTTATCAAAGCTTATGAAACATTTTATCGAACCGCTTTTTACCAAATTGACCGCTTGCTACAATATCACGAAAAGCTGATTATTCTGGATCTGCATAGTTACAATCACCATAGAAAAGGACCCAGCGCCATTCTCGACCCGCAAAACGAGAATCCTGATATTATTTTGGGTAGAAATAACCTGCCCGAAAGTGAATATCCCGCCATTGAAAAACTCCGTTTGCTGCTACAGGGCAGACCTTTTTTGAATACAAAACTGGATTGCCGCTGTGATGTAAAATTTTCGGGTGGCTATTTTTCCCAATGGGTAAATTATTATTATGGCAAAAATGTGCTCTGCTTGGCAGTGGAATTTAAAAAAATATTTATGGATGAATGGAGCGGAGAATTGCATTTACCCGCTTATTTGCAGCTGCAAGATATTTTCCAAACTGCTGTTTTTCAGTGGATGGAAGATCTGCCTAAGTGAAATGAAAGGGGCTGAAAACATTTTTAGAAAACAATTTTGACCCAATTTGCTGTAAACGATACCCTGATGTTCAATGGACAAAGAAAAATTTAGCCCGTTTCCCAAAATAAGATAACCCTTCATATCTGAATGTGTTAGCCATATAGGTTGCCGTTATCGATTTCGGTTATCCAAATACTTGTTTCCTAATGGATTAACTAACGCTTCTCTAACACTTCCGTAAC
>JBDKSF010000080.1 GCA_039680785.1 Candidatus Cloacimonas sp. | reverse complement strand
TGATAGAGGAATTTCGGGAAGTTGCCTACGAACGGATGGCAGAAAAAATCAATGCCGTATTAAGTGAAACTGAAACTGCAATTCTTGCCGAACTTTTCAAAAAGATTGTTCAAAAAGCCTGATTAGTTAGAAAACAATAACTATATTTGGAGCATAAAACATTTATATTAGAGATATTTCATCAACCAAAATAAATATTAAACTTTGAGTGACATGGATAACTTAATGTTTGTCAAAAAATTAGTCAAGGCGTCTAAATCTGGTTTAGTGAATAAAATATTTCTTAAACAGATGGACTCTTTCCTTTACAAAGAAATTGTGCAGAATGATGACCATAATCTAAATGAAGTGCAAAATAAGAAATTCCGCTTTATCTCTTCTATGCTGCATATGGCAATGAAAAATGTCCGGAAAGGTTATGTGTCTTCATATGCCATTGAAAGGCTGTCCGAAGTATTAGTTGAAAATTCATTTTTCAAAGACAAAAATGAGTTTAAAGAAAAAAGGGAGGAGTTTATAAAAGAGAACGGATTTTTTCCACCAAGCTTTGTTACCTTATCACCGACTCAGCACTGCAATCTTAAATGCACCGGGTGCTATGCAAACTCAGACAGTAAAACAACACCCACATTACCTTTTGAAATCGTAAACCGCATTTGCCAGGAAGTACATGATCTTTACGGCAGTCGTTTTATCACAATAAGCGGAGGAGAGCCTTTTCTTTATAAAAGTGACAATCATACCCTGGTTGATATTTTCAGAAAATATAACGATATGTTCTTCCTTGTGTATACCAACGGAACTTTGATAAACAAAGAAATGGCAGCCACTCTTGCAGAGTTGGGCAATGTAACTCCTGCAATATCTGTAGAAGGTTTTGCCAAAGAGACCGATGAAAGAAGAGGGCAGGGTATTCACAACAAAATACTTGAGGCGTTTAAAAATTTACGGGAAGCAGGTGTTCCGTTTGGAATCTCGGTTACGGCAACAAGCAAAAATGTCGATACTTTGCTTTCTGAAAAGTTCTATGAATACTATTTTGAAGAACAGGGAGCCACTTATATGTGGGAATTCCAGTTCCTGCCAATAGGACGCGGAAAGAAGACATTCGATCTCGTGGTCTCTCCGGAAAATCGTCTGAAGCTTTATAACATGTGGGTGACACAGATTTCACAGAAAAAGCATTGTATTGCCGATTTCTGGAATAGCGGGGTTCTTACCTGCGGATGTATTGCCTATGGAGGAAACCGTGGTTATATCTACATAGACTGGAACGGAAATATCATGCCATGTGTTTTTGTCCCTTATTACATCAACAATGTCATTGACCTTTACAATAACGGGAAAAACCTTGTTGATGCTTTAAAGACCGACATGATGAAAAGAGGCCGTAAATGGCAAGACGATTATGGACTTAACAATCACAAAACAGCCGAAAACTGGCTCACTCCATGCTCATTCAGGGATCATTTCGACAACTTTATGAAAAATATCATTACCAGTGATGCCAAAGCAGAAAACCCCGAGGCGCAGCAAATACTTTTTGACATGGAGTATTATGAGCAAATGTCGAAATATGACAATGAGATTGAAGAGTTAACAAAACCAGTATGGCAGAATGAATATGTTAAACACAACTGAGAAAAAGGGAGAAAACATTAATATCCCCAACCTGTTTTCCATCTTTTTAGTGATTAATCTGCTCACCGGTGCGGCCGATGGTTTTATTGCCCCTTTCTACTATTTTATAATAATCTGTGGGATTTTGGGAGCTATAGAACATATTACAATCCAACTTATAATTCCGGAAATGCGGTCTAACTTATAATGATTATAAGCCAATGATACAGACAATCTACTTTGTAATTCTTGTATATTTTCTTCTCGGAGGAGTAGCATTCTATTTTATTAACCGGAGAAAAGAGCCCGGAGATGCACGCAAAAACCGGATAAAATTTTCTACATACTTCCTGATAATTAATATTTTATTTTTCAGTATAGTAATAAATCCGATAGCTTTCCGATATCTTGCATCGGTGATTATCATTGCTGGATTTTATGAACTGTTTAAGCTTTTCAGGGAATCCGGATATAACAGGAAGGGTTTATTCCTGCTTTCAGTCTCTCTTTTTGCAGTGCTCTCTTTTGGCTTTTTCTTTTTCAGCGGCATGAAAAAGGAGTTAATTCTCTTTTCGTTCATTATCCTTTCCATTTTTGACAGCTTCAGCCAGATAACGGGACAACTATGGGGGCGAAAAAAATTATGTCCCAAAATAAGCCCCAACAAGACAGTGGAGGGGTTTACCGGAGGGGCACTGGTTGCCATTTTAAGCGCACTTCTTATCAAGGGCCTTATTGCAGCACCTTCGTTAAAAGCAATGCTTCTGGCAGCGGGAGTGGTGTTCTTTGCATTTACAGGCGATATTTCTGCCTCATATTTTAAGCGGAAATACAATGCCTAAGATTTCAGCAACTTCATTCCGGGACACGGAGGTTTTCTTGACAGATTCGACAGTCTCGTGGCAGTTGGTGCATGGATAGCGTTTATTGGAAGTTTAATAAATATTTAAGATATGGGAAACCAGATAACTTTGACTGTTATTTTTCTGATTGCAATTATTTTAGTGCTGGCTTTAGCCGAATTAGTATACCGTCGCTTGGGGATCAATGGAGAAATAACACGTAAATTGGCACACTTTACGGCAACACTTTCAACAATAACCTTCCCCTATCTTTTTACGGACCACTGGTATGTTCTGGTGCTGGCTCTGTTTTTCTTTCTGATTCTGTTTGTCAGCCGTAAAGGAACTCTATTGAGATCAATTAATGACATTGACAGGATATCCGTGGGGAGTTATTTGTTACCTATTTCCATTTATCTTACTTTTTTGATTTCCAGCAAACTTGAAAATGAGTTCCTTTATATTCTGCCAATTCT
>JBDKSF010000079.1 GCA_039680785.1 Candidatus Cloacimonas sp. | reverse complement strand
TGGCATATATTATGGCAGCTGAAACATCATCATCTTGTAAATATCCTTGGTTATCAAGAGTTCTAAAACCCGCACGCACAGGTAAAATTTTCACATTCCAACATACACCGCTGATACCAATATTATTATTTCCAACAGCTCCTGCAATGCCGGCTATATGCGTTCCGTGATAATTTTCATCTTCTACATCATTATCTTGCCCTGTATAATCTCCCAAGGCATTATTTTCCATTTCCGGAGCATCTGTAAAATCCCACCCACACCAGTCATCAATATAACCGTTATGATCATCATCAATTCCATTATTGGGTATTTCGTTTTCATTGATGGCTATATTTTGAGTTAGATCAGGATGATTTACTAATAATCCTGAATCCACAATTCCGATTTTAACATAATTGCTGCCGGTAGTATAATTCCAGGCATCAGGAATGCTGCTTACATAAAGATACTGTTGATTATACAAAGGGTCGTTGGGAGTGGAATGAAATCTTCTTAAGAAATTGGGCTGAATATATTGAACACCTGCGAAATTTAACAATTCCAGATCTTGTTTGGCAGGCATTTCAGCAACATTAGCAAGATAATAAGTTGCTTCTGGCATACCCTTAATCGGTTTTATTTGGGTAACGCCTTTTTGAGTTAGAAAATTGTCAAAAGCGGTTAAACCGGTATTAGTCCCTTTAATTTGAATCGGATAGGCGGTTTTGAAAATAAGCTGATGGGGAGTATATTCAGCATCAAGCAGAAAAGACAAACTAATGAACAAAAGCACAAAACTTACTTTGCGTATTTTTTTAATACCGAATTTATTGATCACTTAACAACTCCTGTTAAAAACGGTAGGTTACTCCGAAAGAATGAACATCGTTCAATTCACTGTTATAATCTCCATAACCGTAATCCACGGATATATTTTTATATTTTACTCCGAAACCGGCACTGAAATCTTGAGCGTCATAACCCAATAAATAACCTGTCCTCAAAGATAAAGTATTGAAAATATCACATTGTAATCCAATGCTGCCTTTCAGGTCTTCATCCATTGTCTGGATGGCAGAACCGTTTAGGTAAAAATGTTGATCTATCAATCTAAAGCCCTTATTTACATCCAATTCAAAGCAGGTAGGTAATTTTACTCTTTCTTCCTCGGTCTTGTTGGCAACGCCAAAATTACGGAAAGCAAATGCAAGTTTGGTATCATTTAGCGGAGGTAGATAACAAAAACCAAGGTCAGTATGCAAAGCCAAACTGGACGCCGAATCCAGTTTCTGATAAAGAATCCCCAAATTGGCTCCCAAATAAAAGGAAGGTGTTAACCGGCGGGCATAATTTGCCGTAGCATCAATATCTACAGGATGATAGCTACCGATTAGAAAACCCATGTCATCCCTATTTTCTAAATCCCCATAATCCAAATTACGCAGAGAGACACCAAAATGATCAACTTTGCGCGCATAAGAATAAGCAAGCATATTTGCCTGTGTATCTGCCAGCCATAAATTATGGGAAATTCCCAAAAGATGTTGATCATTTATGCAGGAAACAGCCGGCTGTAATAAAAAAGCACCCGGATTATCTGTATTATAAACACCTCTTCCTGCCAGAGATAAAGCTACGGGTCCATAAGGGACATTTAAAAATTTATAACCGTAATTTCCGGCATTTTCATCAATTCCAGCAAAACAAACGGCTGAAATCAGGATTAAGCATAAGATGGATAATATCTGTTTCATTTAATACGCTCCCTTTATTTTTCTATGGCAAACTTGAGGCGTTTGCTGTCCCCTGAGGATTTTAATATTGCTATATAAACTCCACTGCACAGTTTGGCAGAAGGAATATCAAAAATGTCAAGATTATTCAGATACGCTTTGGCGTAGCCCTTTTGGCGGTAAACCAAAGTGCCGCTGATATCAAAAATACTTAGTTCCAGTGCGGCATCGCGACTGGTCATTACATTCAACCATATTTTTTGGCTATAAATGGATTTTAACGGATTGGGATAAATATATACCTTATCGGGCACAAAAAGTTCTTCGGTCTGATATTGATTGGTTAAATTCGTCTCTTCCACGGAAGCAGTTCTGCGTAAATTGCCAAATTCGCAATACCAGCTATAAGCAGAAGTAAAATGGGGTTCATTTGCCAGCTGATTTCTGAATAAGGATCCATTATCCGTGGCACAATAAATATACCAATTGCTATCGGACGCCTTGGAAACAAATGGTAAAGTTCTACTGCGTTCACTAAAAGAAACAGGATAACCTCTTTTTTGCCGATAGTCGTTTTCCCAAATCTTCAGTCGGTTGTGGTTGAAATTACCCATAATTTCGGCACTATTATCATTATCGATATCCATTGCATAAATTCCAGCGCTGTTGAAATCGCTCTTCGGCTCAGGATTTTGATTGTGGGGGTTCATTAATCTGCCGGCATAATCAATGACGGCATAATCATTTTCACCTCCGATTAAAATATCCAAGGTTCCATTGCCATCCACATCGGCAAAAGAGAGGGGAGCAACAAAACTGCTGTCGGAAGAAGTGCAGAGATTATGAATATAAGGAAAGCCATCAATTATATTTGCTCCCTGTAAACAATATACACTGTTTGGACACTGAACGATTAAATTTTCCTCAACTTTTAAAGGAGCTTTGAAAATGGCAATAATAGTGGAATCGGCAGGAATGGGAAGTTGGTAATCTACCTTACTGTTATCGTCCAAATTAATGTCACTTAACCAATATTCTCCCGTCGGATTTTGATAGAGAACCGAAAGCTTATTGTGAAAAGAGACAAGATTGGCTACAAAAGAACCGCTGAAATCAGCTATGGGAGCCACATTATCATTATCTTTATGGTAAAGCTGAATGGTAAAGGAATCCTCATTATCATTGGCTTTTAATGGCAGTGCCACTGTATTGCCTAAATCAACAGGATGACCTGCCCAACTGTAATCTACAGTATAATATACATATCTGCAGTCAGTTTTACTATGTTTATACAAACGGCAGAGCTGATTCCTTTGCATTGGGATAAAGATATTTTCGCCATCCCAAGTATAAGTATAGGGAATAGGCATTTTGGTTAATGGATAGCCATCCATCAGTTCTTCATTTTTCCAAAAGTAAATTCTGCCATCGGGCATAGGGTAAAAGAGTTCATCAGTTCCATCTCCATCAAGATCGAGGGCAGCTGCATTTATGGGATTTTTTCCGGAATAAGAAGTGGTTCGTCTCCAGCTAAAACTAACGGAAAAATTCATTAAATTCCCACTCGCTGAGAAGTTGGATATTTCTAAAGGAATACCTCCATAATAACTTTCGGAGGTGGGAAGAGAAAGAACGCCAGCGTGATATTGATAACCAAAATAGTTATTGTTGCCTTCTCTAAAACTGTCATAAGGACTGCCCCATTTGTAGGTACTGTTCAAACCAGTATCCAGATTTTGAGTTCCATCCGCTTCTTCCAAATCTACTCCTTTATGAGCAGAATTGGCATTAACCCGGTTTTTATCAAAATTCGCAGTGAAATTTGCGTTGATGACATTTTCATCTATGTGCCAAATAAGAATTCCGGAACCATCTACCAAAACATTGCCATTATCAGGTATAGGACCACCCAAGCCGGGTAGAAAGAAATCCCACTCACTGCCTAAGTAGCTATTCTCCATAAAGTTAAAATATGGTAGCAGAGATTCATCTTCCGGTGTGGCAGGATTATCTTCATAATAATCTTGCTCACCTGACGGCAGCAGTTTGAAACTGTAACTGGGGGTATTAGAAATAGGGTCCAAACTGCCATCGGGATTCTGTTGTCTGTTTTCAACTAAAAAATATTCCGTGGTAGATATCGGCACTTTGTATAAACGAATTGCGTCCTCAGAATGATTGAGGAAATAATCAACGGGATTGTTTACACTATTCTGCTCTATCAAAACAGGATTTTCCCAGCCCATATAATAACGCGACCAAGCACAAAGTTGAGCGGGACTATAACCATTTCCATTCCAGAGACCTGTTCCCATCAAACCCCAATTGCCAATTCCTTGGCTTATTCCATTGCTGCTGTCATTATCATATAAAGTAGGCAGACCTAAAATATGAGCAAATTGATGTGCCAAGACACCATAAATGCTGAAAAGGTAGCTTGCTGCGTTATCTTCTCCCTCAGCGGGAAAATAATCTTGAAATTCATCTTCCGGAACGAAAGCAATATTGGTTATGTTTGTTCCGTCGAGAGTTGGGTAACCAGGATATAGATCATTTTCCGGATCAAAATGCTCCTGCAACATTTTACGAGTTAAAAAAGTGCTCCAAATCTCATTCTGCCTAAGAGAATTGATATCAGATTCTTGTCCTGTGCCTGAATGAAAAACTATTATACCACCATATTGACTAAAATCAATGTCCGTATCGGCTATGGCTAAAATATCTGGGATAATTTCAGGTAAATTGGCATCTATTTCTTCCGTTGAGTCAGCTCCGTAAAAAGCAAGCGGATGGGGCATTGTAAGCACTTGGGGATATAAAGTATAATTAAGCTCGTATTGTAAATTGCTGGCTTCCAAGAAAAAATCCTGTAAATGAATCATCCAGCGATTAAAAAATGCCTCATTATGCGCTAAATTATCAGGATACTCTGCTTGATTGCGAAACTCAACATCAGAGAATTGAACTCTTAAAACCAATATATTATTGGGAACATTTTGTTTCCCTCCTTTCCAATTCTCTCCAGTAAAAAAACTACCTTCAACCAGGGTATTATTCCAGTTTTGAGGTGGGTTTTCATAAAGAGGGACAGGTGGAACAAGAGCTGATAATGAACCAGCCACAACAAGCGTTAGTAGCAGAATTATCCGCTTCCGGAAAAGGCAAGACATTTTAATCCCCCAAGGCAAGTAATATCGTG
>JBDKSF010000078.1 GCA_039680785.1 Candidatus Cloacimonas sp. | reverse complement strand
TAATGTTTTAGAGAAGTTACTTATTTGTTCTTACGAACTTCAAAACTCTATTGACTGGAGAGTTAGGAGGACATAGTTCATCTGAGCAGATATTATTGTATTCTGTTTTTTTCACTTTATGCAACCTTTTCTTGCTTTTAGATACAATTCCGATTATAATGTCATTAGCAGGGAGGTTTAATAAAATGACATTACAAGATAGTTACAGTATGGTAATTGCCGCTGAAATAAGAGCGCAAAAGATGTATGAGGCATTAGCGAAGAGTTTTGCCAATCCGGAAACCAACAACACCTTTAATGAGCTTGTGGTTTTAGAAAAAATACACGAAGAAAAAGTGCGAGTTGCCTTTGCCCAGCAGTTTCCGGGGCAAAAGTTGATGTTTACCGAAGATTCAGTTAAAATACTGCAAAATGTTAATTTAAACGATCCTAAGGAAGTGCTGGAATTTGCCATCAGTAAAGAAGAAGAATCAGTGGAACTCTATAAAAGTATGGCTGAGCAGACATCTGAGCCAGAAATAAGACGGCAGTTTCTCCATTTTTCCCAAGAAGAAGAAGGTCACAAGGCAATTCTTTTAACCGAAATTCAGCGTTTGCAGGGTGCTTTACAGTGGTTTGATCCTTCCGAATTAACCGGTCTGATGGAGGATTAATTTTTTTTATTATGAAAGATAAGGATCAAAGCACCTTTTTTGAAGAAGAAGAATTGAAGAGCAAGACCGTTCCTTTGGCGGAAAAATTACGCCCTCAATGCTTGGAAGATTTACTGGGTCAATCCAAACTGGTAGCTGAAAATTCTCCGTTAAGACAGATGATGGAAAGTGGAGTATATCATTCTTTCATTTTATGGGGTCCACCGGGAAGCGGAAAAACCACAATAGCCAGGATTATTGAAAAAAGCGGAAATTATCATTTTATCCATTTTTCAGCCGTCCTTGCCAGTATTAGCGATGTTAAAGCTGTTATGAAAGAAGCGGATTATCTACATCGCACGCAAAATCATCAAAGCATTTTATTTATTGATGAAATTCACCGGTTTAATAAAAGTCAACAGGATGCCTTTTTACCTTATGTGGAAAGCGGAGCGATAATTTTAATCGGAGCAACCACAGAAAATCCCTCTTTTGAAGTAATACCGGCTTTGCTTTCTCGCTGCTCCGTTTTTGTTTTGGAACCCCTAAGCGAAAATGACCTGAAAATAATTTTGCAAAAGGGCTTTAGCGAACTTTCCTTAGAACCGGATGAGGATATTATCAGCTGGATGGCTCAAAATGCCGGAGGTGATGCCAGAAGGGTTTTAAACGATTTGGAATTGGTTTTGCCTTTTTTAAAGGGCAAACCTCACCCCAGTATTGACGAATTGGCAAAATATTTGGCAAAAAAGACAATGTTTTACGATAAAAACCGCGAAGAACATTATAACCTAATTTCCGCTTTGCATAAATCTCTCCGAGGTTCGGACCCTCAAGCGGGACTTTACTGGCTGGCAAGAATGTTGGAAGCGGGAGAAGACCCTCGTTATATTGTCCGTCGGTTGATTCGTTTTGCCAGTGAAGATATCGGTTTGGCAGATCCCAATGCTTTAGTTCAAGCAATAGCAACCAAAGAAGCGATCCTTTTTATCGGAATGCCGGAAGCAAGCAATGCTTTGGCTCAATTAGTGGTTTATTTGGCTACGGCACCTAAAAGTAATTCTCTTTACACTGCCTATGCAGAGGCAGCTGAAGATGCCCGCAAAACAAGCCACTACGGAGTTCCTTTCCATATCAGAAATGCACCTACAAAGTTGATGAAAGACCTGAATTATGGGAAGGATTATCATTATGATCACGAATATGAACATAAATATTATTACCAGAAGTATTTTCCAGATCAAATGCCAGAAAAGGTCTATTACAAGCCCGGTGACTACGGTTTTGAAAAGGAAATTCAAAAACGGATTGATTGGTGGGCAAAATTGAAAAAGGAACAAAAACATTAACGGACAGTGCCATAACACAATCAGTTGCGGAGGCAAAAATAGCTGTTGGAAAGAACATTTTTCGCGTTTCTTCTGTATGAGGATATTTTTTAAAGGAGGAACGACTTCCTCGTCGTTCCCCTTACAACCAAATTATTTTGTTTCCACTTTATTATATAACAGCTTGATATCTTGTTTGTTGTGGGTTGACCAGGAAGTCAACCCTCCTTTATTATCGCCGGGTTAAAACCCGTCGATAATATCTGTCGTCCCGCTGGGACTTATTTTAGTCGTGGATCGTATTCGCCGGGTTAAAAACCCGTCATTAATACCTTTCGTTCCTAACGGAACTTTTATCATAATTCTATAATTCCGGGGGGCTTACGCCACCATCGCTATAATTGTGTAGTCCTTTGAGTTAAAATCGGTTTTGCTCGTGATCTTCCAGACAATTTCATTCTTTTTTCCTATCTTTGTATAAGGTCATTAATAATCTTGTAGAATAGGCCGAGTTTGACTTAATGACGACAAATTGTCAGTTATAAAATTCAATCCTCTGAATTCTAATATCCTAAAATCCTTGTTTCCATAATTCCATCTTGATATCCTTATTTCTTCTGTAGGAGAATATTTTTAAAGGAAGAACGAAATCCTCGTCGTTCCCCTGACAACCAAATTATTTTGTTTCCGCTTTATTATATGAAAGCTTGATATCTTGTTTGTTGTGGGTTGACCAGGAGGTCAACCCTCCTTTATTATCGACGGGTTAAAAACCCGTCGTTAATATCTGTCGTTCCTAACGGAACTTTTATCATAATTCTATATTTTCGAGGGGCTTCCGTCCAATGTCCAATAATATCTTTACATAACCTACTTGGGGGTGCATTGGTCAGTTGATTATCTAACGATTCTCTTACACTGCAGTAACACTTCCCTAACACTTCTGTAATTTCGTAAGAGAATTGTAAGAGAATTTTTACATAATTATAAGTGCATCTTGTGAGCAATAAACTGCCGTAGGATACAAGTTTTAGGCGATTGTCATTAGGCGGAATATTGGCAAGCTTTGAGCATAGAAAATGTGGAAAAGCGTTGTCCTCCGCTTATAAATAGGGTAATATTATGTTTATTTAAACTAACAAAAAAACGGAGCTACACTCAGCTCCGTTTACATTCTTCCTACTGTTCATACACGGGATACCCTCAGAATGCAAAATATTCATTCCAGTTTATGTTCAACATTGATGTTATAGCGTTTTAATTTATCGTAAAAACTGCTGCGGCTGATACCCAAGAGTTTCATTGTTAAGCTGGCGTTAAAATTAGTATTGGCGAGCACTTTTTTGATGAAATATGCTTCGCATTCGGCGCAGGCGCTCCCTTTAGTTTTGGCAACATTTTGTTCAACTGGTGGGAAAAGGTCTGTTTTGGTAATTTCATTATTTTCCAGGTTCAAAATGGTCTGACGCAGGATTTTTCTTAATTCGCGGATATTTCCTGGGAAGGAGTAAGCCAGTAAGGCGTTATAGGCATCTTTTGTCAGAACAGGTATCTTGGGGATGCCTTCTTCTTTTGCCAATTGGGGGATAATATATTCGCACAAAGCAGGAATATCTTCTTTTCTTTCGCGCAAGGGAGGAATATTTATTTCCAAATCGGAAATGCGGTAAAATAGGTCATTCCGAAAGGACTGTTGTTCAACTTTTTGATTCAGGTCTTGCATTGTGGCAAAAATAAAACGAGCTTCGGTTCGGGAAGGTCGGCTGGAACCCACTTTATAATACTCTCTGGTTTCTATTAAGCGTAAAAGTTTTACCTGCTGTTCCATTGGCAAGTCACCGATTTCATCCAGAAAAATGGTTCCCTTGCCCGCTTTTTCCACCAGCCCTGTCGTATTGGTGTTTGCACCTGTAAAGGCACCTTTAACATAGCCAAATAAGGTGCTTTCAAAAAGTTCGTGAGGAATGGCATTTACATTAACGGCAACAAATTCCTCTTCGGAACGATCGCTGAAATAATGAATAAGCTTGGCTATAATTTCTTTTCCGGTTCCCGATTCGCCGGTGATTAAAACAGAATGGTTATTTTGGGCGTATTTTTTGGCAAGAGACAGGCATTTTTTCATTTGGGGGCTTTGGGCAATTACTTTGGTTCCTAAGCTTTGCTCCATTTTTTGGCTGATAACTTGTGCTTCCAATTGATGCAAACGCGAAAAACCGCGGCTGTAATATTCGGCGCGTTTAACCGCTTTTTCCATTTCTTCAAGTGAATATGGTTTTTCCAAAAACATCAGGGCACCCTGATTCCAAGCGGCAATTACTTTTTCTACGGTGGCGTGTCCTGAAATCATTATCACTTCAATATCCGGATATGTTTGTTTGATAAGTGACAAAACATCCAAGCCATCTTTTTTACGATCAAAGCCGGGTAAAACCACATCCAATATTATGATATGGACGGTAAACTTGGTTAAAATAAGCTGTGCTTCTTCCCAATTGGAAGCTCCGCTGATGCGATAATTTCGTTCGCTGAAATAATGAATCAAGCCATCGCGGATACTGGTTTCATCATCCAAAACAAGTATATGGGTTAAATCACTGCTTTTCATTATGATCCTCTACAGGAAAACTGAGCGAAACAGAGGTTCCTTTCCCCAATTCACTTTCCATTGTCATATTGCCTTTGCTGTTTAAAACGATGCTATGTGC
>JBDKSF010000077.1 GCA_039680785.1 Candidatus Cloacimonas sp. | reverse complement strand
AGTACAAAAAAACCTTGTACTGGCGGACGCCGTTCCGCCTTATTTTTTCGGCGCTCAGCGAGTGCCGGTACGAAAATACTTGTACAGGCGGACGCCGTTCCGCCTTATTTTTCAGCGCTATAGCGAGCGCCGGTACGAAAAAACCTTGTACTGGCGGACGCCGTTCCGCCTTATTTTTCAGCGCTCAGCGAGCGCCGGTACAAAAAAACCTTGTACAGGTGGACACCAATCCGCCTTATTTATTCGGCGCTATAGCGAGCGCCGGTACGAAAAAACTTGTACAGGTGGACGCCGTTCCGCCTTATTTATTCGGCGCTATAGCGAGCGCCGTTAAGAAAAAAGGAGGAAACAAAAAATGACCTCTGAACACAACCATATCTCCGGAGAAAGGATAAAATACCAGTATTGGTCGAGGAATCTACCTCACCTTTATGATGTAAATAAACCCATATTCATAACCTACAGAATGAAGTATGATCTACCTAAGAATGTAATGGATGACTATGCAAGGCAGGTTGACGAATATAATAAAGAACTGGACACACTTGACACAAAAGAGCGGGAAGAAAAGAAAAGAAATAAAGATGCAAAGTTTTTTACCTGGTTTGACGAGCTCCTCGCTAAAGCACCCGATGTTCCCAACTTGCTTCAAAGAGATGATATCCGTGAAGTTATTGCGGAGTCCTTTCATTATTTTGATAAGCAAAGATATAAACTACTGGCTTACTCCATTATGCCTAATCACATCCATGTGCTTATCCTCTCCAAAACTCAAGAGAATGGGGATATATATCCTATCCAGCATATTATATACACATGGAAAAAATATACTGCCCTTGCGATTAACCGACTAATAGGAAAGACCGGCAACTTTTGGCAAAAAGAGAGCTATGACCGCCTGGTAAGGGACGATTCGGAGTTGGCAAATGTGGTCAATTACATTCTGATGAATCCGGTTAAAGCTGGTTTAGTTCAGCAGTGGCAGGAGTGGAAAGGAAACTATCTAAGCCAAGATTTGATTTGACCCAGGTACCGGCGGACGCCGTTCTTGGTACTGGCGGACGCCGTTCCGCCTTATTTTTTCGGCGCTTCAGCGAGCGCCGGTACGAAAAATCCTTATTTATCGGCGCTACAGCGAGCGCCGGTACGAAAAATCACTATTCCACTTTTTCACTATTCCACTTTTCCACTATTCCACTATTTCACTATTCCACTTTTTCACTTTTCCACTTTTTCACTATTCCACTTTTTTATTAGTCGATGCCAATCACCTGTCTCAGCTCTTTTATTTTTTGGGAAGCCAGCGCGCGAGCTTTTTCACTTCCTTCTTTTAGTGCCTGCCAAATTTTTTCCTGATTGTTTATCCAGTAGTTATAATTCTCACGCAGGGGGCTTAGTTCTGAATTGATAACTTCAAAAAGTTCCATTTTTGCTTGGCCCCAACCCAATCCTCCTTGCAAATAACGCTGTCTCATTTTTTCTATCTGTTCCGGTGAGGCAAAATTTTTATAGAGGGTAAATATGTGGGAGGATTCTGGGTCTTTGGGTTCCTCAATTGTTTGGCTGTTGGTTTTGATGCTCATAACAAATCTTTTCAATTCTTTTTCGGTGCAGAACATTGGAATGGTGTTATTGTAGCTTTTGCTCATTTTGCGTCCATCAAGTCCTACAACGATTTTGGAATTTGGTTGAGTCATCGGTTGCGGGATTTTGAGTGCCTTTTTTTGATAAACGAAATTGAAACTTTGGGCAATATCTTGTGCCATTTCAATATGCTGATATTGGTCTGTCCCCACCGGCACAAAATCCGTATCAAACAACAAAATATCGGCTGCCATTAAGACAGGATAAGTATAAAGACCCATATTAACTCCATCGTCGGGATCGCGTTTTGATTCCAGATTATTTTGCAGGATTGCTTTATAGGCATGGGCGCGATTCATTAACCCCTTGGGAGTAAAAGCCATAAGGATAGTTAATAGCTCAAATGTTTCCGGAACATCACTTTGGCGATAAAACAGGGTTTTTTCCGGATCCAAACCGCAGGCAAGCCAGGCAGCGGCGATTTCAATAGTCATTTTTTTCAGTTCAACAGGGTCTTTACAGGCATTTAATGCATGGTAATCGGCAATGAAATAACGCGCTTCACAGGTTTCGGAAAGCGTTAAAGCAGGTTTTATGGCTCCCAGATAGTTTCCGAGGTGGGGTATGCCAGTGGGTTTAATTCCGGTAAGTGCTATTTTCTTCATATCGTTAATCCTCATTTTTGGGCGGGTCTGAACGGAAAATACTCATTACATCTTCTCCAATTACATCCACAATTTCCACTTCCACAATAGAACTTTTATTTTCAGGAAGTTCATCTACATATACGCAACCGTCAATTTCAGGCGCTTGAAACCATAAACGACCTACAAATTGCTGACTTTGAGCATCAAAATTTTCTATCAAAGCCGGTTGCACGGTTCCGACATATTTTTCCAGATGTTTTTGCCTTTCTTTATTCAGCTTATCTTCCCATTCAAACATCAAACTTTTGCCTTTTTTCCAGTCAAATTCATCGTAGATGTTATCCATAGGGTCTTTTGATTCAGGAGAATAAGCAAATACGCCTCCCTGCAAGATAGGTACTTCGGAAAGAAATTTTTCCAGCAGGTCTAAATCCTCTTCCGTTTCACCCGGATAATCAACCATCAAAGTAGTGCGGAAAACGGCATTGGGAACTTCTTTATGAATATATTGGAATAGTTCTTTCAATTCCTGATAGCTATTTTTCCGGTGCATTGCCTTAATGATTTTAGGGCTCACCTGTTGAAGAGGGATATCAAAGTAAGGCAATAACTTAGGGTATATTTTCCAGAGTTCTGTCCACTGATATTCAAAGTTATCCGGATGCAAATACAGAATCCGAATCCAATCATAATCTGTTTGGTTATGCAATGCCTCAATCAGTTTGGGAAGCGCTTTTTCTCCATAAATGTCGGTTCCATAACTACAGGTGTCTTGAGCCACCAAAATAAGTTCTCTACCGTATTTCTGCATTGATTTTGCTTCTTCAACGAGGGCCTCAATCGGCTCGGAAACCTGTTTTCCTCTGATATAAGGAATCATACAGTAGGAACATTTATTATTGCAGCCATCGGAAATTCGCAAATATACATAATGTCCATTTTCCAAGTGAGTTCTTTCTTTGTAGGACAACCTTTTAGGGGCGATATAAGGAGGTAGAAGATTATCCAGCAGATATTTTTCAAAAGCGGCAAAGTCCTTTAACGGAATCCAGGCATCCACTTCCGGAAATCCTTCTTTGTAATCCTCATAACCACGATTCATTATACAGCCGGTAACTATTATTTTGGTTTCTCTATCTTTAGTGTGCTTTATTATGTCACAGAGTAAATAATTCAGTTCATCTAACGCCTCACAGATAAAGGAACAACTATTAATGATAAACAAATCTGCATTATAATAGCGAGATGCTTCAGAAAAACCATATCTCTTTAAAATCGCCACAAAACGCTCGCTGTCCACTAAATTTTTGGGACAACCCAAACTTTCAAAGGTATAAGTAGTCATTTCAGTAAGTGGATAAAAAGTCCGCTGCGTAATTTGGGCTCAAACCAAGTTGATTTGGGAGGCATAATTTCGCCTGCATCCGCAATACTGATAAGTTCATCCATACTGGTGGGATACATAGCAAAAGCAACTGCTTCTTTTCCACTATCTACTCTTTTTACTAATTCACCCAGACCTCTGATTCCGCCGATAAAATCAATTCTTTTATCGGTGCGGGGGTCTTTAATGCCGAGAATAGGATTGAGCAGATTGTTTTGCAGAATGGAAACATCCAGGTCTTCCACTATGTTCTTTTCATTCCAAGTTCCCGGTTTGGGTTCTAAACGATACCATTTGCCATCCAGATACATACTGATGGTGTGTTTCTTGGAAGGAGCAAAGTTTTCGCCCTCTGGAATGGGAGTGACATTCCATTTTTCCGATACTTTGGCTAAGAATTCTTCCTTGCTTAAGCCGTTTAAATCTTTAACCACGCGGTTATAATCATAAATTTTCAGCTGACTATCAGGAAAGATGACTGCCATAAAAAAGTTGAATTCTTCGTCGCCTTTATAATCAGGAAACTGTTCTCGTCTTTTAAGCCCAACTTTTGCTGCGCTGGCAGTTCTGTGATGCCCATCTGCAACATATAAATTGGGCAAAGCGGCAAAGGCATTTTGAATGGTGGCTATATCATCTAAATCGTCCATAACCCAAAGCGTATGTCCAATGCCATCATCACTGGTAAAATCATATTCCGGTTTCTTATTAGCCATAACTTTGGCTACGGTTTGGTCAATAATATCCTGGTGACGGTAAGTAAAAAATACAGGTGAAGGATGTGCATCACAGGCATCAATATGGCGAATGCGGTCTGCTTCTTTTTCGGCACGGGTTAATTCATGCTTTTTGATGGTGCCATCCATATATTCATCCACGGAAGTTAAGCCCACTAAACCGATCTGAGAACGGCCATCCATAACTTCTTTATAGATGTAGTATGCTGGTTTTGCATCCTGTTTCATATAGCCATTGGTAACATATTTATAGAGGTTTTCTCTGGCTTTGGCATAAACAGCGGGATCGTATAAATCAGTTCCGATGGGAAGATCAATTTCCGGTTTTTCTACATGGAGAAAGCTTAACGGGTTTTTTTGCACTTCGAGGCGCGCTTCCTCTGAATCCATAACATCATAGGGCAAAGAAGCTATTGCTTTTGCTTTGTCCTGAACGGGCCTTAGGGCTTTAAAAGGTTTGAAGGTTGACATTTTATACTCCTTAATATATTATATTTTGTAGTTGTGTTATGGCGAGATGGTGAGATGGCGAGATAGCGAGATAGCGAAATGGTGAGATAGCGAAATGGCGAAATGGCGAAATGGCGAGATGGTGAGATGGCGAGATGGTCATTTTGCTACTTTATTATTTCTGGTTTGTAGTTGATACTGAAGAGACCAAATCTGTTTACTAAGTATTTCTGTTTCAGCAAGAATTGGCTTTATATCCGTTATGCATACAATTTCACAACGCTCAGATAACAATAAGTGGGTTTCCAACTCTCGTAAACTTCCTGAGGCAATCCTTAAATAATGGATAAATTCTTTACTCATTTTTCTTCCCCAACCTTCTGCAATATTTGCAGGAATTGAATCAGCAGATCTTCTAATCTGGCTAACCATATTATACCTTTCTTCAGAAGGGAATTTTTTTGTTAACCTATAAGCCATTTCTGCTATATTCATACTTCTTTGCCAGATATCCAAATCACGATAACTTCTGATTTTTCCATTATTCATTTTCTATCTCCATTGATGCTATTCTATCTCGCCATTTCGCCATTTCGCTGTCTCGCCATCTCGCTATCTCACCATCTCGCTATCTCGCTTTTCCGCTATCCAAAATACTGTCTAAGCACTTTCATAAGATACAAATGGTCTTCCGTTCCCCCTGTTTCACGAACAGAATGCATTGCCCAGATTGGATTTCCGATATCAACGGTATTTAGTCCTAAGCGAGCAGATAAAATAGGCCCAATGGTTATTCCACCTGTCCCATCACTGCGCACGACAAACTTCTGATAAGGAACTTTTACTTTCTCACAAAGTTGGATAAAGCGATAAGAACTTTCTGCATTTGAGGCGTATCTGCTATAAGCATCAAACTTAATCACGGGTCCTTTATTCATCAGGGGAGCATAATCTGGATCATATTTTTCGGCAAAGGAAGGATGCCAAGCATTAGCTACATCGGCACTAATAAAAAAGCTGTTCCGTAACGCCAGATAAAAATCCTCTCTGCTGTTACTTTGGCTAAGGCAAATCCTTTCCAATATTTCATCCAATAATAAGGAATCTGCTCCCTGGGAAGTGAGCGAACCGATTTCTTCATTATCAAAAAAGATGCCGAGAGCAGTTTTATTAGGTTTTTCACACTTAAGCAAGGCAGACAGAATGCAATGAGTCATCGATAGATTATCCAGTCCCTGGGCAGCAATCATATCTTGATCCAAACCAATGAGTTGGGCTGGGGCAAAATCATACAAAAACAGCTCTGTTTCTACGATTTGTTCTTCTTTTATCTGCAATTCTTTCGCTATTGCAGTATAAAGTGGATTTGCGCTTGAGGCATTCACGCTCAAGAGCGCATTTAATTGTGTTTGGGCATTATAGCTAAAGCCCTTGTTTACTTCGCGATTTAAGTGAATTGCCACATTGGGAATGATCGCCACGGGCTTTTTTAAGTCCACAGATTCCACTTTATAGCCCTTGGTGGTTTTAACGACCACTTTGCCGGCTATGCCAAGTTCGCGATCTAACCAACTGCTAATAATAGGTGAGCCATACACCTGCACACCGATTTTAGTAATTCCTTTATCGGTTTTTATGCTTTGTGGCTTCAGTTTCAGACAGGGGTAGTCGATATGGCTTCCGGCAAGGTTAAAACCAGCTTTGGCAACTGGTTCACTGCCAACTACAAAAGCAACAACCGCTGTTCCAAAACGCCGGAGATAATATTTCCCGCCGCTAATAAGTTTAAAAGGTTTATCTTCAGCAAGGGCGATAAAGCCAGCTGACTCTAAGCGTTTTTGTATTTCCTTACTCGCCAGAAAACTGCTTCTGCTACCAGTGAGGAAATTTAGTAAATCCTTTATTGAACTGTCCATAACTAACTCCTATCATAAAATTCATAAATCCATCTTTTTAAGCTCTGCTTTTGTGTCAAGCAAGGGAATCTTAAAAAAAAATCAATTTTGTCACCGATTTCTCAATTTTTGTCACCCCCTTATAAGTGAAGGCAAGATTTCCGGAAACGCCTAAGAAAAAAAATAAGCATAGGAGCTTAAAATGAAAGTAACATTCAAGTATGGAATCAAGACCTATTCTGGCACAGTTGATGAAATGACCTTTGGAAGCTATCGCGATGGTAGCATCTGCATAGGTCGCAAGTATGTAAAACCTCGCCTCTCTGAACAAAACAATGTGATGGCGTCCAAAATGAAAAACCTGTCGATTATTTATTCTGCTGTTTCTTCCGATTACAAAGAAGAATTGAAGCAGTATGCCATTCTAAATGCCGTAAATGTTCCCAAACATTCTATTCCACCCAACGCGTATGCCATCTGGATCAGGATGATGTTCCTCTTTGCCGAGATGAGCGAAGGACACATAGAACTGGAAAGTGTAACTTATTCTGATTTGCAAACTTTGGGCTTGGATATTCTATCTATTTCTGCCGCCGTGGAAAATGGCTATCTTGATGATGTCATCGGGGCAGACGAATTAACCGCCAATATGTAAAAAAAAGAGGTGAAAAATGACTGATAAAGCTACTTTGACAAAAGAACTGGCTACCCGTATCAACAAACTTCTGGATATCCCACTTATTAACGAACAGAATGAGCAGGCATTCTTCGAATTTGTGCTCTCCTTTCTGCTCAATGTCTTCTTGGACGAATTGGATAAGCAGCTAATCCAGTAGTTGCAGACCTGAACAATGTGCCCCGGTGCTCTGCCGGGGCATTTTTTTACTGTAAATCAGAAGTCAAAATCAAGTTAGGAGTCAGAAATCACTATGAAAACTTTTTTCCTTCGCAAGAAAATGTGTAGCCGGAGGACGCCGTTCCTCCGCAAAAAAAATGTGTAGCCGGAGGACGCCGTTCCTCCGCAAAACCAAATGCGGAGCTTCAGCGAGCTCCGGCTACCTGGAAGATTTGCACCCAAAATTATCACTGGGTTTCACCTTTTCACCTTTTCACCTTTCCACCTTTCCACCTTTTCACTGTCTTGCGGAGCTTCAGCGAGCTCCGGCTACCATTCCCTCTCGACTTCTCGACCTCAAGACCTCTCGACCCCTTTCCACCTTTTCACTTTTTTGCGGAGCTTCAGCGAGCTCCGGCTACCCTCCCCCCTCTCGACTTCTCGACTTCTCGACCTCAAGACCTCTCGACTTCTTTTCACTTTTTCCTTGACTCTACAAACCCATAAATGAGGATTGCATTATGATAAATAGAATCAAAATTTTAGGCATTGAATATGCTATCTGGCTATATGTGATTGCCTGTATTGGCTGGTTTTTATTGCGTTTAGGCAGCATAACCTTAAGTGGAGGCATAATACTGTTAGTTCCTCTGCTGATAGCGTTTATAATCACTTTAGGTAAAAATTGCCTTGGCACTAAAATCATCTTTGCGGAAATGCCGGGTTCTTTCTGGAAAATTGAGCTTGGCTTTGTAGTTATAATCACTTTTATAATGGCTTGGGTGATTGTAGAAGTTAAGCCCAATGCTTTTTTTACGCAGGCAGCCAACACTCAGTCCATAGTTAGCGGAATCTTCAATCCCAATCTGAAAGAATTAGTTCCGATGCTATCCGCTTTGGTAGAGACCATCTATCTGGCTTTGCTGGCAACGATTTTTGCCATTCCATTTGCTTTTGTGCTTTCGTTCTTCGCAGCCAAGAATTTAATGTTCCATTCTGTAATCGGAAGGATTGTATATATAATCATCCGAACAGTTTCCACGGTGGTCAGAAGCATAGAAGCAATCGTTTGGGCGATTATTTTTTGCGTTTGGGTGGGCATTGGTCCATTTGCTGGAATGTTAGCTTTGTGGATTCATTCCATTGCTGCGCTGGTAAAACTTTACAGTGAACAGATTGAAAATATTGATCCCGGACCCGTGGAGGCAATAAAGGCAACGGGTGCTTCCACTTTACAGGTCTGGCGTTATGGAGTCACTCCCCAGATTTTGGCTCCTTACTTAGCTTTTACCATTTACCGTTGGGATATGAACATTCGGATGGCTACCGTAGTTGGTTTTGTAGGTGGGGGTGGAATTGGTCTTGCCCTTTATCAACAGCAGCAAATGCTTGCCTGGCGAAATGTAGGTTTAATAATGTGGTTAATTGCCTTAGTTGTTTGGGTTATGGATATGTTAAGCGGTTATATCCGTTCCAAACTTGTTACATATTAGAGGTTACAATATGAATTCCTATAATCCGGTAGAACTAATCATCAAAAAGCGGGATGCTTATGAGCTTACTGCAGCGGAAATTGCCTATTTTATCAGTGCCTTTTTAAAGGGAGAAATTACTGATTACCAAATGAGCGCTTTTTTAATGGCTTGTTTTTTACAAGGGCTTTCGGAAACAGAAATAGAAGCATTAACGGAAGCATATATCGCTTCCGGGCATACTCTTAGCTTTGGGAAAGGTCTTCCTGTCGCCGATAAACACTCCACCGGCGGAGTAGGAGATAAAATCAGTTTGATGCTGGCTCCCATTGCCGCTGCTTTGGGTTTGCTGGTTCCGATGATTTCGGGACGCGGTTTGGGACATACAGGTGGCACCTTAGATAAGCTGGAATCCATTCTCGGATTCCAAACCTCATTTTCTATGCAGGAATTTAAAAAGCTGGTGGAAAAGCACGGTTTGGCTTTAGCAGGTCAGTCCGAAGAGCTTGTTCCCGCCGATAAAAAAATCTATGCTTTGCGTGATGTTACCGGCACGGTAGAAAGCCCCGGCTTAATAACCGCCAGCATTATGAGCAAAAAAATAGCTGAAGGTGCCTTGCATCTGGTTATTGACCTCAAAATCGGTAGCGGTGCTTTTATGCCGAATATTAGAAAGGCAAATAAACTGGCTCATTTACTGCTAAATACTGGCAAGAGCTTTGGTCAGAAGGTCAGAGTTGTTTTTTCCAATATGAATTCGCCTTTGGGAAATGCCGTTGGCAATGCTTTGGAAATGATTGAAGCAATTGAATATTTAAAAGGGAATTATCTGCCAGATACTTATGAACTTACTACTGAGCTTGTTACCCAAATGCTGTTCAGCACAGGCAAAGCGGAAGATTATTCCCAGGCAAAAAAAATGATAGATGAAGCTGTCTTAAGCGGCAAAGCATTGGAAAAATTACAGGAAATTATTATTGCCCAGGGGGGAGAACCAAGAGTAATTGATGACTATTCTTTTTTTTCGCGGGCTAATGTATCCGTTCCTATTATAGCCAAACAAAACGGTTGGGTGCAAAGCATTGATAGCCGCACAATTGGCTATGCTTTAGTCCACATTAAAGCTGGCAGACAAAAAGTTACAGATACGCTTGATTATAGCGCCGGCGCTTTGCTTTATCCTAAAATCGGGGATGAAATAAGAGCAGGAGATAAAATTGGCGAGGTCTTTGCCTCCCATCAAAGCTTAGCGGAAGAAGCGGCAAGGCGGATTTTAAGTGCCTATACTATAGCGGACAACAAGAAAAACAAAGAACGAATGATCCACCTGCTTATTTTTTCGGAGGATTGCTAACTTATATAAACCCTTTCCCTTCAGGAAGCAATAATATTCTAAGATTGAAGCGAATGTTGAGCAGTACCGACTTGCAAAGCTTAAAAGCTTGTGGTTTGGAAAGATCGGAACTTTGGATTAGTGATGAACAAATGGACTAATCAAGGCGATAGAAGAATGTTATCCTGGGTAACTATGACAACGCTGCATTGTTCACTGGATGCGCAATACCCAGAGCAGAGCATCAAAGGCATATCTACTGTGGCTGCGTCCACTATTAAAAGACCTGGTAGCTTGCAGAATTAGGGAGTCGTTTGGGTTGCCTACGGTTGTTTGATTCTATCCTACAAGGATATTCAGAGGATTGGATAAACAGGAAATTGCCTCTTTCAGAGCCATTGGAAAGGATCAGGGAAAACCTGACAAGTCCTATATCGTTTGATTCGTCGCGACGAGGTAGCTTTTGAGGAAAAAAATAATTTGACAAGAATTTACAAGATGAAAATAATACAAACAGTCGTTAGATATTATATAGAGTGTAGAATTGAGGATAATTAGAATGTCCTCAAATAACCTGAGGAACAATGTGTTGGATTTTGCGCCAACATTTGGGACTCAACTTGAACGAATTAGTTGGAGGATTTATGAAACTAATTCCTTTGTTGATAATGTGTGTCATAGTAGCAGTAAACTTGTCCGCACAGATTGACAGCACTTTTGTGCGTTATTACTACCCCACAACCCAAACTCTACCAGCATGGGAATCCTTTCCAATTAGTCAAACACTAGCAGCTAATGTATTCGAAGCTTATGACGGGAATTTTGTCCTGCAAGCCATGGCTACATTCCATTCTCCTCCCCCAGAATGGGTTTTTCCTCAGTCACCGATGATGCTCTACTCCCGAAATGGTGTGTATCAAAGCACCTTATTCGGGCCTCAGGTCGATGGCGATATAGTTGAAGGATACTATACGCGAATTGTGAAAGATGGGCTTGGTGGTTATCTCGCTCTGGATAGCCATTACCACCGATTGCAACGGTTGGATGCTAATCTTCAGTATGTTGAGCAGATTACCTTGTATTGTACTGATGGAATAATGGGTTCAGTAAATGATATTCTGCGTGTAGAAAACGGTTTTATAATCACCGGGTATATTCAAGGTACAAACAATACCGGAATTGTCAAGTATAACTATGCTTTAGAATGCCTTTGGCAATATCAAACACCGGTACATTCCAATGCCTCAATTACAACTACCTCTGATGGTGGAATTTTGTATAATTGGTGGTATTCACCTATGATGAGATTAATGAAAATAACTGCTGATGGTGATTCATTATGGACTAAAGAATACATTCCTGGAGCGTACAAAGAAAGTATTATTGAATCTAACGGGAACTATTTTGGTTTAAGATACAACGACAATGTAGTGGATGGGCTTCTTAGGGTGTACGATTATGGAGTAGACTTTTCTATTATAAATCCTAACACACCAATTCTCACAATCCCAACTTATGAGCTCCTTGATGAAGAAATAGTATTTCCTGCCATAAGGACTAATGATAACAACATTATCCTTGCGGTTTCCACACCCACGGGAGAGATATTCAAGTTTGATGGTGCTTTTAATATGCTTTGGAGCAGCAATGCTTTACCAATTGAAAGAATCGGAGTAGGTAAGCACCCATTATTAGAATTAGATAATGGGGATATTCTGTATTGTGCAACTGTAATAGAACTTCCGCGACGCCTGGGACTTGTCAGAATTGATTCAAATGGTAACTATGTTGGCGTTTCAGATGATACAGAGCAAACTCCCCCTACTCGCTGTATCTCGGCCTATCCCAATCCCTTTACTGCCTTCACTAATCTTAAAGTTATTTTACCCTCAAAACTGGATGACTCAATGCCAAGAGTAACCACCGCAAGCATTGATATCTATAACATCAAAGGTCAAAAAGTGAAGAGCATCTCGCTTGATCCCAATAAGACAATTGAGCAATACACCTATTGGGATGGCAGAGATGCTGGCGGCAAAAAGTGTTCCAGTGGTATATACTTTCTCAACTTGTCGGTTAATGGTAAACGATGCTTGAGTAAAAAGGTTACCCTTTTCAGATGACCTCTCTGAAGTAATCAACCATCATATAGATACAATAGTCGTAGTCCTTCACTTCCAATGAAAGGGTAGAAACGGTTTTTGTCTTCAAGTGAAGTGTTGACTCAATATCTGGTCTCTCGCAAGCACTCAACTTCTTGGTTGACAAGAAGCAGAAGATTAGTTATACTGTTAGTATGCATTTCTAATCAGATTGCTTGCTTAAATGAGATTTAAAAAAGTCAGATGTATAAAGGATGTATTAAGAACAAACTCAGGTAGAAGGAATGATGAAAAAGTATTGGTTTTGCCTATTCTATCTATTGCTTATGGTAGTCAAGTTGACAGGATTACCTTATGAGCAAACAGGGGAATATATATTATGAAGACATCGAAAAGAAGTCAAGTTGACATCGCTACCCGAGTGGCCTCAGCGAAGCAAACAATGTCTCAGGTTATTACATTCAATCCGCTATGGGCATTACGATGCCTGATTATCTATATTCCTCTGTGCTTTCTTTTGCCCCTATCCGCACTTACCCGTTCCGTATCCCTGGATGGTTCACAGCCATATAGCAGCATCCAGAGTGCGATAAACGACTGCAATAATGGTGATACGGTTCTGGTGTATCCGGGACGCTACTATGAGAATGTAGTATTTGGCGGCAAGATAATCACCCTCTGCTCTTTGGAAGCAGTCACCAATGACAGCAGCTTTATCAGCGCTACGATAATTGACGGCAACAATTCCAATCCATGCGTGAGGTTTGTCAATGAAGAACAGGGTGTTACTCTGAGGGGTCTGACCCTGGAACACGGCATCGGCTATCCCTTTGGGGCTCAGGACGAGAGATGGGGAGGTGGGGTTTTTGTCCGCACCAATTGCAGCGTGAGTATCACTAACTGCGTGGTTAAAAATAACCGAGCAGTATTGGGAGGAGGTATCTCAGCTTATAAGTCCTCACTAAATCTGGCTGGGACCAATGTCCACAGCAACTATGCTTCAGGTTCCGGAGGTGGCATTTTTATCATGAGTAACAGAAGTGTAATCCCCAATATCATTTTCGATGAAGTCAATCGCTGCTCCGTGTACGAAAACTACGGTTGCATGCCCTGTGATATCATTGTAACCGATCTGATGACCAATCTGGAGATCTATCTGGATCTGGTCTCGGTACCCAATCCGGGTGATTTCTACTTTGGCCGTCATGCCAATTTTACGGATACACAGGGTTACAGCGATAACTATCATTATCTTCGCGCTTTTCGGCAGGAGGTAAACCACGATATCTATGTAAGCCCTGATGGGGACGACGATAACAGCGGCTACAGTCCTGAACTTGCTATGAAAAACATCGCCAAAGCCATACACAAAATCGCCCCGGACAGCACCAATACTAAAACAGTACACATCCTGCCGGGTACATATACCAGCGAAGATCAATTCAACCCCATGGTTCCTATCAGGTCTCATGTGAATATCGTTGGTGCTGGGCCAGATTCCACCCTGCTCGTAGTTACGAATAGCATTGAAGGTATCAATAATAATGTAGTGTCCGGATGCTATAGTAAAAATACCCAAATATCAGGTTTTACTATCACATCATCAATAATAGATGGCGTTTGGCCGATACTAAACTTATGTTCTCTAGAAAAGTCCAGCATTTCAAATGTAACGATACGGGATCTCGTTGCTAGTAATAGAGGCAGCATAATGATTACAGAACCAATTGATGTCCTGCTTAAGAATATAAGAGTTTACGATATTGATGCCGAAGATAGGGGAGGGATCTACTCTTCAGAATGGGATAGTGGCGCCATCATCGACTGCGAGTTCCGCAATATCCGGTCTGTCTTCAATGATCCAGAAGAGGATCCAGTGGTTATGTTCATCATAAATGTAAATGATTCCCTGAGCATTCAGAATTGTATCTTCAGTAATTTTGAGACCTCACCCGGGCAGACTGCCTTTGCCATTACCGATGGCCTGAACGACAATGCTCCGCTCAATGTGAACATCACCGGATGCCTCTTTAGTAATATGAGTAATGATACTTATCCCCCGATAGTATTTGGCAATCAGAGTACCGAAAGCTTCAAGATCACAAACAACACCTTTGTAAACCTTGAGGGCTGGCCGGCAGCGCTATTCTTGATTGGGCACCACCAACTCCAGAACAACATCTTCTACAATCCACTGTGCAATTATGAGCTTTCAGTGATGACAGTACCCATCTCACCGGTCTCCAATATTTATCTGGACTACAACAATATCCGCGGCGGAAGTCAGGGAATCATCACCGGTCCCAATTGCTTTGTGGAATATGGCACCACCAATATCAGCGACAATCCGGACTTATATAGTTTGGATAGCGAAAGTCGTTTTTTTGCGCAACTAACTGCATCCTCACCCTGTATAAACGCTGCCACTCCCGATACTACGGGCTTAGCATTACTACCCTATGACCTGGCAGGCAATCACCGAGTTTGGGATGGCAGGATAGATATGGGCTGTTTTGAGTTTGGCTCTCTGCCCTATGTTGGTATTGACGATCCGTTAACTCCGGCTTTGCAGAAGGGGCTTTTATCTGCATATCCCAATCCGTTTACTGCCTTCACTAATCTTAAAGTTATTTTACCCTCAAAACTGGATGACTCAATGCCAAGAGTAACCACTGCAAGCATCGATATCTATAATATCAAAGGTCAAAAAGTGAAGAGCATCTCGCTTGATCCCAATAAGACAATTGAGCAATACACCTATTGGGATGGCAGAGATGCTGGCGGTAAAAAGTGTTCAAGTGGTATATACTTTCTCAACTTGTCGGTTAATGGTAAACGATGCTTGAGTAAAAAGGTTACCCTTTTTAGATGATCTTCCTGAAGTAATTACCCATCTTATAGATACAATAGTTGTAGTCCTACACTTCCAATGAAAGGGTAGAAACGTTTATGTGTTCTAAATCCGACAACCGGGTTCGTCTCTGATCATACCGCTTCCCCGCATAGGAAGTAAAAGATTTTTGCTCCATTTATGTGTAACGATCTTATTTTATAGAATCCCGCAATTTATCGATTTCTAATAAAAAAGTTATTGACATTATGATTGCCTTGCGCTTTTATAGAAATAATCAAACTTAGTGAGGTGATTATGTCTTTCAAACGAGTTTTAATCGCTACCATTACTGGATTGCTTTGCGGGATAGTGGCTATCTTGATAGCCAAAAGTTCATATCCCAATCCTTTGGCTAAAAAATTGATAGCCAATATCTTTGCCAGTCGGGTTCTGATTGGTTTTGTCATTGGAATCAGCGCTTGCAAGATAATTTGGTCCCTACACGGATTGTTATTGGGGATAATTGTCAGCATTCCTTTTTCTTTTGGAGCGATGGCATATCCGACGGCTGTTTTAGGCAAATGGCATATCTTTTTCTTAACAATCATTTTGGGAGCAATTTACGGGTTATTCATTGAACTAATTACCAGCGTTGTTTTTAAAGCCAAACAGGCATAATGGGAGGAGATGATATCGCATATTCGCATTGCTTTTTACGGGTTGCCAAAATTATGGTTGACAGAAATACCGCCATTAAATGAATGACATTTAGAAAATCGTTCCGGAATAGCTCAGCGGTAGAGCGGGTGGCTGTTAACCACTAGGTCGGGGGTTCGAACCCCTCTTCCGGAGCCATTTTTTTTGTTCTTTAAAGGAGGTTACCTTTTTAGCAAGGGAAACCGACTACCTAATTACAGCAATATTCACAACAGGAGAACAGGAACAATGCACAAAATTATGCTTATCATTCTGGGATTGTTGGCTACAACATTCTGTTTAGCTCAGGAATCACCCGTTATGCTTTATCTGCAAAATCCCTCTTTAGATACCTATCAGAATGCGGTTCAATATCTTATAGAGAAGGATAAGGAAGGGGAAAGCGGCATTCAGGCAAAATTGAATCTTGCCTATATCAGCAATCTGGAATCCAATCGCCTTTTGGAAATTGCTCAGGCAGCCGTTGATAGCTTAAAGCCGGGAGAGCGTTTTGCCTTGGCAAATATTTATCTCGAAACCGGAAAATACACTGAAGCCATAAACATTTATGAACTTTTAAATAAAACAACTCCCAAGTGGAGCTGTCCTTGGCGTCATAAAGGCGAAGCACTTTACCAAACCGGAAATTTTACAGCCGCCAAAAAGTCCTTGGAAAATGCCATAGAAACCAATAAAGAACATTACGATGCCTACATTTGGTATGCCAAGACCCTCTATGAACTGAAAGAATATAAACAGGCATTATCCGCTCTCGAAACGGCGTTCAGCTTACCTTCCAACTCGGAAGAGAGCGAGTTTGACCAGGCAAATCCCGAACCAGAAATCACTCAACTCTATCA
>JBDKSF010000076.1 GCA_039680785.1 Candidatus Cloacimonas sp. | reverse complement strand
GAAAGAATTGATAGAGAGAATTTATCAAGGATTAGACGAAATCAACAAAGACCCAGTGGTATTTCGCTGGAAATACAAATTGGATGAGGTTATGTTATAATATGTTATTTAATGGACGATATACTAGAATAGCAATTGCAAAATTTTTTCTCTTAATCCTGAAATCCTCGTTTCAAAAATCAAATCTGGATAATTTTTGAAATCTGTGAGAGTCGGCATAAATGAATATTCCCACGGCTCCTTATATATATAAAAAGTATTTTTGTTCATTGGAATTATCCCCGTTGCAAAAATCATAATTCTAATAGCTAATATTACCTTTTCCAGCATTGGCTTGGTCAATAAAATGAACTTCCAGGGTCAATAACCCGAAAGTAAACTCAGCTTTATAATTAACCGTAGGTAGTTAATATCCCGGAGTGATAGTAAAAATTTTATCTGACACATCAAAATTAGCTCTATTGGAAGAATTATAAACTTTTATTAGACAATTGGTAGAGGGATTATTGGGCACTAACCAGTCATATCTGCCTATAGATGCAGGATAGGGACTGGCCTGAACAGGTAGCCATTTTTTCCCTTCATCAATACTATAATCAATCAAAATAAAGGACACATCTGTAGTATTTGTCCAAAGTAAATTACATATACTATTTACTGTAAAATATTCATTCCCGTTAGGAGCAATTACAAAAATTTGAGTACGGATTGTAAAGGGATTATCACTTATATCCAAAATTGTATTATCGTAAGCATCCGAAATTTTTATTAAACATTGATTGTAATTAATATTGGGTATATTGGGTGAAGTCCAGTTATAGCTACCTGCAGCAGCAGAAATATTATTGGATATCGTTTCCCAGGAATTTCCATTATCCAAACTGTATTCAATTTTTAAATATTCAATAAGTACTGAACTCCAGCTTATGTATATATTAGTATTTATTGGATATAATTCCCCTCCATTGGGACTGAGCAATTGTAACTTACAAATATTAAATGCTTGGTCACTCCAATCATAGATAGTGGGCTGGGTAGAATCAGATATTTTTAAATAACAGTTAGAAGCACTTATATTGGGAATAGTCCATTCATAAGTTCCCGGATTGGTAGGAAGAGCAGTAGCAATACTATTCCAGGTAACACCGGCATCACAGGTATAAGCTAAATTTACCATATTGATACCAGATTCTGTCCAATTTATGGAATAGTTCTTTCCTACCTGTAGCTTAGAATAATTGGGCACTATTAAAGATAAAGAATATGGTACAGAACTGCTAATAGTAAAGGGCTTATCTGAAATATCAAAACAATTACTATTTTCTGATCTTACTACTTTCATTAGACAATGACTGGAGTTTACATTAGGCACCTTGAAGGAATATCTGCCTAAAGCCGCCTCAACTGGACTGGAATTCAGCATTATCCAATTTGCTCCATTATCCAGTGATAATTGGATATTTACATAATTGCCTGCATAAATAAAATTCCAGTAAACGGTTTTTGTGCTTCCCGTCTGCCATTGTTCTCCCCCATTCGGAGATAAAACCTGATAAACAGGAATACCTATTTTGGAGATAAAAATATCAGAGTCGCCACTGCTGGTTAATGTAGTAGCTCCGAAGGTAGCACTTTCTGAAAAATAACCGGTAATATAGCTATTTCCGTTGGCATCAACAGCAATGCTACAGCCCTTATCAGCAATTGTTCCCCCGGCTTGCTTTGCCCAGAGCCAGTTACCTTTACTATCAAGCTTGGCAACAAAGATATCTCTTCCGCCGCTGCTGGTTAAGGTAGTAGTGCTGAAATTAGCTATTCTTTCAAAATAACCAGTAACATAGCTGTTTCCGATATCATCAACAGCAATGCCATAGCCCCCATAACTACTTGTTCCCCCGGCTTTCTTAACCCAGAGCCAGTTACCATTACTATCCAGCTTAGCAACAAAGATGTCATCTTCTCCACTGCTGGTCAATTTAGTAGTGCCAAAAGTAGCACTATCTTCAAAATATCCTGTAACATAGCTGTTTCCTTTAGCATCAACAGCAATGCTATTGCCAGAACAATCATAGTAATCTGTTCCCCCGGCTTTCTTTACCCAGAGCCAGTTACCGTTACTATCCAGCTTGGCAACAAAGATGTCAGAATTACCACTGCTGGTTAAGATAGTAGTGCCGAAAGTAGTACTACCCTGAAAAAGACCTGTAACATAGCTGTTTCCTTTGGAATCCACAGAAATGCTATTACCTTCGTCATTATATGTTCCACCAGCTTGCTTTGCCCAGAGCCAGTTACCGTTACTATCCAACTTAGCAACAAAGATGTCAGAATTACCACTGCTGGTTAAGGTTGTAGTGCCGAAGGTAATACTACTACTTCTAAAATAACCTGTAATATAGCTGTTTCCGTTGGCATCAACAGCAATGCTAAGGCCAGAAGCACAATATTTTCCCCCGGCTTGTTTAGCCCAGAGCCAGTTACCATTACAATCCAACTTAGCAACAAAGATGTCATTTTCACCACTGCCAATTAAATTATTAGTGCCGAAGGTAGCACTATATTGAAAATAACCTGTTACATAGCTGTTTCCGTTGGTATCAACAGCAATGCTATTGCCAACATCATAACTTGTTCCCCCGGCTTGCTTTGCCCAGAGCCAGTTGCCTTTGCTATCAAGCTTGGCAACAAAAATGTCCAATTCCCCAATCCAGTATAAGGTAGTAGTACCGAAGGTAGTACTACTTCCCAAACAACCTGTAACATAGATGTTTCCATTGGCATCAGCAGCAATGCTATTTCCAGAATTACTATTTGTTCCCTCAGATTGCTTTGCCCAGAGCCAATCCTCGTTTTGGGCAAAGAGTAATATTGAGCAGAGAGCTAAGATAATGATTAGAGATGTCTTTTTCATAATCTCCTCCCGTATATTTTTATATTTCTATTTGGTTTTAGAAAAACAAAGGGATAAACAATGTCTATCTTTGCACGGCAAATATAGTTCAATATAGCTGGGTTTGTTATGATACCCATTTCCGTATAAACTCCTTTCTTCTCTTTTTCATAATTTCTTATATATTTTTTCTTCAAAACCTGTCAATCTTCTTTTGTGTAGCCGGAGATCGCCGTAGCTCCGCATCGTCGTCACTCTTTCTTTCGGACGAACGACATCCTTAATTACACTTTTCTTTTAGAAGCTGACTGAACCATAACGACTATTAAAAAGAAGTGGCAATTAGAGATATTATTCGGAAACAGTAATATAATCAATAAGCATACACCCTTATATCTGATATTATAACAAGAAATCATCAATTTACAAATTAAAAATAATACTCTTTGCTTGCTGGTTTGGAAAGGAGATATTGACAGCAAAAGCGGAAGCTAAAATATAGTAATTGGAGATTTTATAAACAAAAAGATATGGTCTTACCATAAAAAGCGCTATAAACAGATAGAAAATGAATTATCAGGGGAGTTGACCATAAAATCAATGGTTTTACGAGACACGATAAGAAAAAGCAAGAAGGAGAAAAAGATGGAGATAGACAAAGAAATAATTCCTGATGAAGTGCTAAAAGCCCTTATAGAAGAAGTGGCACTTGGTTTTTATGGAATATTATTTGATTATGTAACAAAAGAATATGATGCCAATTTATTTGAAGTATATGATGCCATTGATTACAGAGATAATGTGATCCAGCAGGCATACGAAAGAGGGTTTTTAAGTGATGAGCAGATCAGGGAAGTGAAGGAAATTGATGATTATATTTTGGGACATAAAGTATCTGCGGAATTATGGAAATTTAAGGAATGGTTGAAGGGACACAAATTGGAACTGAAGACGAAGAGCTGAAAAAAAAGATTTTGCCACCGAAAGCACCGAGAAAACCGAAAAAAGAATGGAATGAAAGGTAGAGAGCGGATTGCGGAGCTTCGGCGAGCTCCGGCTACACATAACGCAGATATTCAGTGAGCTCCGGCTACACATAACGCGGAACTTCGATTACACAACGATTGAAAGATAAAACTTTTTATGATGGTCTTACGCAACCATCGTTATTATCGTGTCGCCCTCAGGGGCTCTCTTGTGAAAATGGGAATAAAAAAGAGAGTGATTATATCTTTCTTCTTTCGAGGGGCTTACGCCACCATCGCTATAATTGTGTCGCCCTCAGGGGGCTTTTTTTGGCTATATAATTAAATCCTCTTAATCCTAAAATCCTGAAATCATTGTTTCTAAAATGGAATCTATAAGAAAATATTATAAAGGAAGAACGATTTTTTTGTCGTTCACCTTACAGCCAAATTATGTAGTTTCCGCAAATTTTAGGATTGTCT
>JBDKSF010000075.1 GCA_039680785.1 Candidatus Cloacimonas sp. | reverse complement strand
TTGTGGTTGACGAGGACGTCAACCTTCCTAAATAAACGATTTCTTCGTCGTTCACCTTACAGCCAAATTATGTAGTTTCCGCTAAATTTTAGTATTGTCTGATAGTTTGTTTGTTGTTGTTGACGAGGACGTCAACACTCCGTTATTAATACGCCGGGTCAAAACCCATCGTTAAAATCTCTTATCACAATTGGACTTTTCTTTATCCTTAATTGTTTTATACGAGGGGCTTACGCCTCCATCGCTATGATTGTGTCGCCCTCAGGGGCTAACTTTCTAAAACCTTTCTAAAGTTGTTCGTTCCGGGTTTCACCTTTTCACTTTTCCACTTTTCCACTTTTTCACTTTTCCACTTTTCCACTTTTTCACTTTTCACTTTTAAAGTTCTCTTTTCTAATATAGGTTAAAAAGCTTAGAGGATATCCCGTAGAAGAAATAATATCTTTTTTATCCTGCAGCAACCATTCATCTTCATTAAAAGGAGGGAAATAAGTATCTCCCTCAAACTTAGAATGAATGAGGGTAATCAATAATCTATCCGCCCAAGGTAAAAACTGGGCAAAAACGCTTGCCCCACCGATTACAAATACTTCTTCCCCCTCAATTTTGGGTAGCATTTCTTGCATATTATGAACGACAATGGCACCTTCAGGATGAAAAGAAGTGTCCTTGCTTAAAATAATGTTTTGTCTGTCCGGTAGTGCTTTCCCAATAGATTTCCAAGTATTTTTCCCCATAATAATCGGATGACCAAGAGTATTTTGTTTAAACCAGGCAAGGTCTTCCGGAATTTTCCAGGGCATTTTTCCGGCATTACCGATTAAATGATTTAAGTCATAAGCGGCTATGATAGTTATGCTCAGAATTTGCCTACTTTAAAAAAGGTATCAATTTGAGGAATACCAGCTTTTTTTGCTTCATCTAAGGTGCCATTAAAAAGCATTTTACCGCTATCCAGAAAGATAATTTTGTCGGCAATTCTATGAATGGAAGCTAATTCGTGAGTAACCACCACAATGGTCATTTTCAGTTGTTTTTTCAGTTCCAAAATTAATTCATCCAAAGAAGCAGCCGTTAAAGGGTCCAAACCCGCAGAGGGCTCGTCGCAAAAAAGAATTTGAGGGTCTAAAGCAATAGCTCTGGCCAAAGCGGCTCTTTTTTTCATACCTCCTGAAAGTTCGGAAGGAAATTTATATATAGCTTCGCTTAAGTTTACCAGTTTTAGTTTAACTTTAATAATTCTGTCTCTCAGTTCTTTGGTTAAGTTCGTATGCAATTCCAGAGGAATGCTGATATTTTCGTAAATAGATAGGGAATTCAAGAGTGCTCCACTTTGAAAAAGCATCCCAATTTTGCGCAAAATATTCGCCATTTGTTCATCATCAAGGCCTAAAACATCTTCGCCCCAAAATTTCACACTACCCGAAAATGGTTCCACCAAACGCAAAATATTCTTTAGCAGAGTTGTTTTCCCGCAACCGCTACCACCCAAAATAACTGTAATCTCGCCAGGATATATATCCACATTGATATCGTCTAAAACAGTTAAATCGCCATATTTGGCAATTAAATTTCTAATACTGATTACCGGTTCCATAATTATAAATATAATAAACTGAAAATGGCGTCCCAGATGATAACGGCAAAAATAGAGGCGACGACAGAAGAAGTGGTTGCCTTTCCAACTCCTTCCGCTCCCCCTTTTACTTGAAATCCACAATAGGCACCAATAACAACAATCGTCCAGGCAAAAATAATGCTTTTCCCAAAGCTGGTGACGATATCCTTTATAGTAAGAACACTTATAGAACGCTGGACAAAAGTGTAGATACTCAAATCCAGATAGTTAATGGCAATTAGTCCCCCTCCAATTTCCGAAACTAATATAGAAAACATAACCAAAATCGGCATCACTACTGTGATGGCAAGAAATTTTGGTACAACGACATAGCGAACGGGTGACAAAGCCATAATCTTTAAGGCATCAATTTCTTCCGTAACTTGCATCGTTGCAATTTCCGAAGCAATTGCTGATCCGCTTCTTCCAGCTACAATGATAGCTGTAATTAGAGGAGCTATTTCTCGTACCATCGAAAAAGCCATTAAATCTGCTATAAAAACATTCGCTCCAAAATTTGCCAGCTGCACCGATGCCTGCAAAGATAATATAAAGCCAACGATGAAAGAAAGCAAGGTTAAAATCGGCAATGCTTGCGATCCCAGCAAAGAACACTGAATGATAAAAGAACCTTTCCGCTGTCCTTTGCGGCTGAAAATTCCGATCAAACCCCAATAAAAAACTTCCGAAGCCAAAAGCATAACCTGATAAAGCTGCTGTGCTGAAACAACAACCGAATCTCCTATTTTTTCAAAAAAGCCCATCTGCCTTTCAGGGGCAGGAACCTCTACTTTTAAAGAAGAAAAGGTCTCTATCACTTCTTGAATTTCAGGGCTCGCCCCCTGCAACAATAAAAGCCCTTCTGCCGCTAAACGACTTTGCAATTCATCCAGAAAAGCCACTCCCGCGCTATCCAAATTGGCTATTCCACTCAGGTCTATCATATCGGGATTCTGATGTTTTAAAAGGACATTTACTTCTTCTAAAACACCTGGAACTGTTTCAGCATTCAGAGTTCCATTTAAATACAGGGTATTGTTAACAATTTTACTGGGCATTTCTTTTCTTAATAAAATAGCGATAATCGGATAAAAGTAGTATAATCGTAAACAGTCCAGGGTTTTTCAGCTTCATCATAGAAGATATTGAATTTTACATCCAGTGAGATATTTCGGAATAACCTAAAACTTATCCGGTTTTCATTTTCCAGCCGGTATGTATGTTCCGGAACTCCCATCCGGAAAAGCACATCCAGAGTAGAATTTATGCTTACGAACTTCATTATGTTCAACGCTGATAAAATTACTGTGGATTCTATACCTTTGGAACTGCTGTTCGCTTCTTCAATATAGCGTTCATAACTCAAACTGGTTAAAGTATCTACAATAGGTTTATCAAAGACAAAGCTATTATTGTTATAGTCCTGCAACCATCCATAACCAACTCGTAAACTTGTCCAAGCATTGGGACTGAAGTTTATTTGATAGGTTAAACCGGTTCCTTCCTTCAACCGTAATGGATAGAAGGCAATCTTAGTTTTTAAATCCGGTTGATTCAAACGAATGGATAAGACCTCTCCTGAAGCGTCTTGGAGGATAATATTCTTGCTTTCGGAAAAATAAGTGGTTTCATCAAACATATGAGTATTCACATTCATTCTTCCATAAAAGGCAAAGTTCTGCAAGAGTTTCTTTTTCTCCATCGGATAGAAAAGCAACACATTCTTCAAGGAATAATCATCGGGACTAAATACCAAATCCTGATTTGAAGTTTTATTCAAGCCAAGATCGTAAATGCTTCTGGCAGTGAAATGAAAGGGCTTTATAATTTCGTGCGTATCAATGCTGTTGTCAAATTGACCCGATAACGAAACACTGGTCGTTGGCTTGTTTTTGTCCACATTGTTATTGGACGATAAAGATATATTGCCATGGATTGCACCTCTATGAATGCGTTTGGAACCCAAACCAATATCTTCATCGGAAAATACACCAGCTCCAATTAGAACATCACCTTCTGCGGCAGGGTCAACAATCATTGAAAGGGTCTTTTTCTCACCTTCGGCCAAAGCGACGGTGGCAAAATCTTTCAAATCGCTCCAAGAGCCCCCTCCCAATTTTACCAGATAAGAACCCGGAGGTAAAATCCATAATTTATCCACTGCTCCAACTTCATCTTCTCCCATACTGACCATTCCTCCGCTGTAAATTTTATAGCCCTCCCCTTCGGTATCTTTTTTCCAGAGGTCATATCCCATTCTAACTCTGCTTTTGGACTCATCCATAATTACAATTTGAAGCTCTGCCCAATTGGGTTTTACCACAGTTCTTTGTCGAGGCAGGATCTTTACTGGAACAATTAAATCACCCATTTCTCCGATAATAACTCTATATTGGCCTGGTCTCAATAGTGCTGGAACACCCATAATAAGTTCATCCGTGGATATTACAGTATTCAAAGAATCCAATTCTTCAATGGCATAACGCAGCTGTTCTTCCGTCTGAGTTTTGGTAGTGACCATCAACTCCCCATAATCATTAGCGGCTTCGGAACTTGTTAATTCTTCAAAAATATATCTGGCTATCGGAGAGGGTGAAGCGGCAAGAGATTGATCATCTATCTTTTGCCCGCTAAAATACAAATTGCATTTCGCCGCAAAAAGATCTGTTTCTTCCATAATCATTTCGTTAAATGCCTGCACCAAATAAATCATAGAAGGATCAACCAATTCAACGGAGCGTTCATTTTTATGGGTTAAAACAATCTTTTCGGAGGTGGAATCACGCAAGACAAATTCCATATTCAAATATGCTCTGGGCTCGGTTCCTTCTATTTTTTCTATATTATTAACCGTGGTTTCCAAAAAATACTGGGGAGTTTTATCTGCAATTTCTCCTCGAGAAACCGTTCCAAAGATGTTATACGCTTTTATGCGTTGGACAATCAAATTGGGTATGGCATCGCGCAAACGCGTTGCCCAAACATCGGTTTGCAAAAATTTAACCTTATAAAAATTCTCTTTCACGACGATCTGATTGCGGTCATAAGTTCTGGGAAGAGATGTTGTTAACACTTCCAGATTCTTGCCTGTATTCGTAGTTCTATATAGCTCGGGTTTCTCATTTCCTGCTTGATATTCCAGCACATAATAATTTACAGGCGTTCTTTCCACTTTTTGCAGACATCCCGAAAGCAACATCAGAATAGCTAAACACATTACAAACAAGGAAGCAAAATTTATCTTATTCATCATAACTCCTAATTTCCGCGCAGTAAAATAGCTGGCGTATCTGCAATTTGGCGGGAAAATTCATTCAAGTTTTCACTCGTTTCGGATAAAGAGCTTAAAATCTCCAATAAATCACTCTGACCGCGTGTTACAACCCGATTCAGATTGGATACTAAATTACCGGTTTTCTGAATAGTAGTGGATAGTTCTGAAACCATACCTTGTAAATTGGCTCTGGAAAGTTCTCCACTAAGTTTTCCCAGATTGGTCATTAAGCTATCAAAACCGGGAGTATATAAAATGGAATTTACCTGATTTAGCGCTTTATTGATATTTGTGCTAATAGTTAATATTTCGCGAGTGGTTTCCAGCACCATTTGGTCGCTATGTTCTCCTACCGTGGTCACTTGTAAATTTGCATTTTGAATTAACGCAGAACCATCACTGGTTAATTGCTGTAAACTCTGCTCCAATCGTCCTGTAAGATCCACCAACTGCTGATTTACATTATTTGTGATACTGATCAAACTTGCCTGCGAGGTCTCAGAAACATTTTGAATATTACTGGTAGCGCTATTGGTGATGGCATCCAAGTTTTTGGTTAGATTATCGGTTACGGCACCCAGGTCTTTACTCAATTCTTCAGTCAAATCAGCTGTATTATTGGCAATGCGACTAATGCTTTGCATTGTAGTAGCCAGATTTTCATGAGTGTCTTTTAGTATCAAACTGGTTTGCTCCAAAATAGTGGCAATATTTTGCTGATTATCCTTACCTGTAATTTCATTTAGATTGGCTGCTATCATATCTATTTTATCTACGATGGATTTCGCTTGTTCACTAATATCTTCCAGCATCGTGGTTCCCGGCTTGATATAGCTTTTGGGTTTAAGTAGCTTAGCTTCATTAGTCCCACCGCGGATTTCCACATTTTTCAGTCCGGTGATACCGGTTAAAGTTAAAACTGCTTCAGCATCCGTTTTTATGGGCGTGCCTCTGTTTACACTGATTTTTATTATTATCTTGGTTACATCTTTGGGGTTTATCTTGATATCTTCCACTCTGCCAATTTTGATACCTCGATAATTTACTGAACTGCCAACTTGCAAACCACTTACGGAATAATCTTCAAACTGAATGTAATATATGTCTTTCTTTTCTACTAACCTGCTGCCGGCCACCACTGCTGCAAAAATAATGATCAGAATGGCACCGATGGTTAAAAAAATCCCCAGACGAACCTTAGCGGCTTTGGAAACCATCTTATCCTCCCGTCCTGTTTTGTGACTTGCTCAATTGAACCTCCATATCCACTTCTCCAGTTAACAAACAATTTTGCACAAATACTGGAGAATTTGATTTCAGTGTAACTTCTCCTTCACACACAACTCCTTCTCCAAAACTCACATCTCCGGATATGTTCATTTTTTTGCAGCTTGTTAAAGAAGGAATGCCTTTACTGAAACGCTTTTGCATCTCATCAATTTTCCCATAGTAGGTTTCATTCAGTTCTATGATCGGCGCTTTTTCCAATCCTCGCTTCAGAACTATTTGATACATATCATTCACATCATATACATCAGACCAAAGAGCTAAGAGGTCATTTGTCTTTTTAACGGGCACAAAGCGTTCCCTGGAAACGATCAATGCCTTGGAATTATTAAATACACTGATTGCTGAACCCATAGCCGTTTCCAACTGATAAACAGGAGTTCCTTCCACAATTTTAGGATTAACAATTAAAGGCAACAACAAAATGCCATCATTGGAGATCAGATACCAATCGAGCGCTTTCAAATCTATCCACAGGTTATTCGTATTGAAGTATTTATAATATTCTACATCTTGAAAACGCGGTAAGTCATCTTCTGGGCATTGTGCAACTTCTCTCAAAAGCAGTTGTCCACTCTTATCTTCACAAAGATGGCCTCCCTTTTTATCCATCGGACTGCGCAAACAGACCTCCATCACAAAAGGAATTTTGTTATCTTCCATATAGGTAGGAATGGAAGTATCTACAATCGCTCCCAAATTATCCGCATTGGAAATAAAGGCATAAGAACACCCTTGGGTAATCAGATCTTCCAGCAAACCACTCAAAGCAGCATAGATATCTCCGTGCCCGGGAGGGTTCCACATTAATTTCTTATTTGTATTCTCATAAGGCATTAAGTTGTCCTTTCTGATACGCGGATATTTATTTTGTAAAAAGGATAAAGGCAAATTCTGTTTACTTAGATCAGGATATTTTTCCAGATATTTTAAGGTGTCCGTTTCAGTATTGAAACTATTCATAAATAAGAGCGGAATATTGTATCCGGAAATTGATCTCAAGGTTAATACCTGGCGGCTGATTATATCAAGAAAGTTCATATTGTTTTTCACAGGCAGCAGTGATTTTGCTTTAGCTAAACCCATGCTGGTTCCCAAACCGCCGTTTAGTTTGATAATTGCTATCTTTTTTAATAAAGAGGGTCGGGAAGTTTGTTTTATCTGCTGATACTCTATCAGATTCGTATCTGAGGGTGGTTTTATCATTTCCTCTTTGATATACCCTGTATCGCCTTGAGTAAGTTTAGCATAGTATGCACAAAAAGTGCGAATCACATCATCCTTTATGCCTTCCTGTTTCATCATCCGGATAAAGGGAGTGCTCATTTTTTATTCTCCAAATTCTTTGTTCACTAAGTGTTCTACCATTTCTGCATCCACTTTTTCGGCAATGGTTATATTGCCTTCAGCGTTATGTTTCTCATTCCAGGCAGTTCCGGTTTTGATAGCTCCTTCATTTTGAGCCCAAGCTCTGCGTGCAATTCCACCCATAACATCCCAAGAAAGTCCATTTTTCACTACTTCATCCATTCTTTCGCTGCCATCTAAAACAATTCCATTTCCACCATTTATACCACGGCTAACTCCAACTCCACCCCCATTGGAAAGAACTACCATAGTCATTCCTCTGGCAATATTTCCGGCAAAACAATGCGTAGCCATATCTGCCATCAAATTTGAGCCATCATAGATATTTGCTGTTTCCCTGAAAGGAGAATCCGTTCCGGAAACATCGTGATGATCTCTACCCAGCATAACAGGCCCAATTTCACCTTTGCGAACCATTTCATTAAACTTCAGCCCCAGTTTAATTCTGCTTTCTTCATCCGCATACAGAATTCTGGCTTTCGTTCCTACCACCAGTTTATTCTCTTCCGCGGTGGAAATCCAATAGTAATTATCTCTATCCATCGCACTGCGATTTTTATCTATCAAAGAGATGGCAGCCAAATCCGTTTTATGCAGGTCTTCATCTTTTCGGGAAAGACAAATCCACCTAAAAGGTCCGTAGCCATAATCAAAACAGATGGGTCCCATTATATCTTCCACATAAGAGGGCCATATAAAACCATCAATTGTATTTATTCCGTTTTTGGCAATTTCCGTAACCCCTGATTCAAACACGCTTGCCATAAAGCTATTGCCATAATCCCAAAATCGGGAGCCCTTTGCGGTTAAATTTTTTAGGACATTAAAATGCCGCAATAGAGAGGCATCTACTTTTTGCTTGAATAGCTCAATATTTTCAGCCAATAATTTACGCCCTTCTTCATAAGTAATGCCAACCGGAGTATAACCACCTTCATAAACTACATGACAGGAGGTCTGATCAGAAAGCAATTCTGCTTTGATATTATGTTTATCAATGTATTCCAACAGGTCAACAATATTTCCATAATAAGCAATGGAAAGCGGTTTCTTGCTTTCTCTGGCTTCCTCTGTCCATTTAAAAACCTCCGCCAAATTACTGGAGACCTTGCTAACCCAACCCTGATTAAACCTGGTTTCTATCCTGCTTTTATCCACTTCGGCAATAATTCCAATGCCGCCGGCAATTTCTATCGCTTTACTTTGAGCTCCGCTCATTCCTCCCAAACCGGAAGAAACATATAGAACCCCTGCCAGATTTTTATCCTCTGGGATACCCAGATATTTTCTACCTGCATTCAGCAAAGTTATATATGTTCCATTCACGATTCCCTGAGGACCAATATACATCCATCCGCCGGCTGTCATTTGACCGTAATTTGCCACTCCTAATGCAGTTAAGCGTTTAAATTCCCCCGGATTATCCCATTTGCCAACCATTAAACCATTAGTAGATATAACTCTGGGAGCTTCCGGACGCGAGGGAAACAGACCTAAAGGATGACCCGAAGCCATAACCAGCGTTTGTTTCTCCGTCATAATTTCCAGATATTGTTTAATTAACCGATATTGCATCCAATTCTGACATACCTGGCCTGTTTCTCCATAAGTAACCAGTTCATAAGGATATAAGGCAACATCAAAATCCAAATTGTTGTCTATCATCACTTGAATGGCTTTAGCAGGAGTTATGCCTTTATATTCATCAATCGGTTTTCCATATATATGACCCTGAGGACGATAGCGATAGCCATATATTCTTCCTTTTGTTTTCAGTTCCTGCATAAATTCCGGCGCCAAAACGCTGTGTAAATGTTTGGGAATATATCGCAGGGCATTTTTTAGGGCAAGAGCAATGTCTTTTTTGCTCAAGTCCAAACCCCTATCAGGAGCTCTTCTGATTCCGGGCTCAAAAGTTGGCTCAGGAGGCAGCTCATCAGGAAGATGGACTTCATACTTTCTATAGTTCATTTTTGCATCCTTTATTATCTTTGTCTAACATAATGTTTAAAATAGTGCTGTCGGCATCTTGCATTCCTTTAGCTACAAAATAAGCCAAATTGTCAATAGTACCTTCAATGCTTTCCGTTATTATACCATCATTGGCAGAAACGCAAATTCCTTCTGTCGCCAAAAGCGATGCCTGAACCGCCGCGCTGGTTGTGGTGGCAACTTTTAAAGAACAACCTTCTTTAGCTCCATCACAAACCATTCCTGCCGTATCGGCAATCATATTTTTAATGGCATATTCAATTTGAGGATAATTCCCCTTTAAAAGCATAACTATACCACTCGCAGCTCCTGCTGAAGCAGAAAGGCATCCACACAGACAGGAAAGAATACCTATTTTTTGTTTGATATGAATACTAACCAAATGCCCCATAGCCAGAGCTCTCAATAGTTCATCTTTATTACTGTTTAGCTTTTCAGCAACTGCAATTATCGGTAAGGTAATAGCCAAGCCCTGATTCCCACTTCCGGAATTACTGATCACCGTTAAATTACAACCGCTCATTCTGGCATCAGTGGCTGCCGCAGTTAAAGCCATGGCATAATGATGAATGTCATCTCCCAAAAGTCCACATTCTATCTTATTCATTATCAATCTGCCCAAATTTATACCTGATTGATTAAATAAACCATAATCTGCAATTTTACGGTTTTGAATCAACCCCAAATCAATGGATTCCAATCGGTCAATGTCTATATTAACGCAACAATCATAATAGTCCTTCAAAGTATAAGAAAGAGGAGATAGTAAAAAGCATTCTTCTTCCGTTTCTATTTCCTTATGCTTCAAGACCTGATTATCTTTTTCCAAATGAAACAGCCAGTTATGCCGCCAGCGTAAAATTGCCCTACTTTCAGATTTATCTGTCTGCAAAATTGCTTCAATCCATATCTTTTCTTCTGTTTCATTCATTTGGGTAGTGATGCGGTTTTCTTCCAGCATTTTTTTTGCTGATGCTATTTTTTCTTCGTCAAGATCAGCCAAGACCTCCAATTCCTTATCCGGCTTGGCAACTAATATTCCTAAGGCAAAAGCAATATCCAAACCAAGTAAATTAGTATTGGGAATCCCTACTCCCATCCCGTTTTTTAAAATATTGGGGCTCACAATCAAATTGGCAGAAATAATTGTCCCTTCTAAAACACTGGCTGCATAAGCACCCGCCAAAGCAACAGCGGCTGGTTCAGTACATCCCAAAGCAGGTGAAACTTCTTGTTTTAATAGCGCCAAGATATTTTCTGTTTCGCTCATCATCCTTCCTATTGTTAATTTTTTACTCTATTACAATTCTTTCCATTTAAAACAATCCGTCAAGCAAAAAAGGAAAATATGACTTTTACACCGATTACACCGAAAATAGTAAGCACGCAGATTACACAGATAACGCAGATTAAAAAAGATTAGTTTCTCACAGATTGCACTGATTTCACGGATTGAATTTTAGAAACAAGGATTTTTTGGATTTGTTCACGATAAATTAAGTTTTGAAACAAGGATTTCAGGATTTAAGGATTAAGAGGATTCCGAATAAAAGTTCCGTTAGGAACGATACATACTAACGACGGGTTTTAACCCGTTGAAATAAAACCAAATAAATTAGTCCCAGCGGGACGACAGATTTAAGCAACGGGTTTTAACCCGCCGAAAATAAAGGAAGGTTGACTTCCTCGTCAACCACAACAAGATATTTATGCAGTTACCTATAACTTATAGGAAACTTGATAACTCGGTTGTCAGGGGAACGACAGGATGTCGTTCTTCCTTTGGATTATTCTTTCCCAGATTAAAAAAGATAATAGGTCTGGGATGAACAGGATGAAAGGGATTTAAGGGATTTTTTATAATTAGCCACCGAAAGCACCGAAGATATTTCACGCAGAGGACGCAGAGGACGCAGATTAAAAAAAATACTTTTACAGG
>JBDKSF010000074.1 GCA_039680785.1 Candidatus Cloacimonas sp. | reverse complement strand
CTAAACTCTTCTTTCCGCAAAAACTACATTTCATCGCCCTTCCGCCAACCGAGTTTTTCAATCCCAGTAAACACTTTGGGGACGATATAAATACTCTGACTGTATTCTCCCCCAAAACAATCTCTCTTTCTTGCCTATTAGCTATGGTGGCAATGCGGTGCTCTATCTTGGGTTTTTGCCCAACATTACCACCCTATCTGCAGCACAGCTAATTAAGGAGGATATATGAAGCGAGCAAAAGAGATTGCCATATAAAGAGTTATGTTTCACACTGTGTGAATCGTTCCAAATGGAAGTTAGTTTGGTCTTGTGCTTTGGTTATTTTTTAGCCCTACTGCCCTTGATTCCCTACCTATATTCGTGATCAAATATAATCCCTATCTCTCTTTCAGCGCTAAATATCGAGTCCGAAGCGTGAACAGCATTTTCTGTAATTCCTTCTGCATAAAGATCTCTGATAGTTCCCGGTTTTCTATTTTGCGGATCTACATCTCCGATTAGCTCACGCAAATCCTGAACGGCATTTTCTTTTTGAACAATTATGGCTACCGTTTTATCCGAGGTCATAAAATTCAGTAGCGGCTCATAAAATGCCTTGCCTTCGTGTTCTGCGTAAAATCGTTCCGCTAAACTTCGGTCAAAACGAAATATTTTTATGGCGCAAAACTCGTAGTTTTCTTCTTCCAGAATTGATATTATATGGCCTATGTGCTTATTGCGAATAGCATTTGGTTTGATTAAAAAAAGGGATTTTTCCTTCATTTTGCCGAATAAACGGTTTCGATGTAATCGAGTGCGGCAACCTTGATGGCGATATCACGATTTAATACTACGCTCATCCTGATTTTATGCATTAAGATATCAGTCCAAATCTCATACATTTCATTCGGCTTAAATTCTACTCCGGTATAAAGTTTCAACATATCTTGATAAAAATCATCCCGATCAGAATCGACTCTGGCAATAACCAGTTTGGGGGTATCTGAACATACATCGTAATCCTTATAACGGATATCCACCACTACATAACCCAATTTGAGTAAATTCTCATAATTAATTTGTAAGTTCTCTTGATTAAGCATTTTATTATCTCCAAGTTAAAAATTTCTGGACAAAACAAGTAAATCAATTTCCTTGTAAAACTATTAGGAAATTTAGCCATCTAATGTCAAGAAGAATTTATTGGCTAAAAGGAGCAAAATAATGCCGCATTTCAAACTTGTAAGTGATTACACTCCTTCCGGAGATCAGCCAGAAGCAATTTCATCACTTATAAAAGGCATCCAACAAGGCAAAAAACAGCAAGTACTTTTAGGCGTAACAGGAAGCGGAAAAACCTTTACCATTGCCAATGTGATAGAAAAAATAAATAGACCTACTCTGGTTTTGTCGCATAATAAGACCCTCGCTGCCCAACTTTATGGTGAATTGAAACAGCTCTTTCCCGAAAATGCAGTGGAATATTTTATCAGCTATTACGATTATTATCAACCCGAAGCATACATCCCGGGCAAAGATATTTACATAGAAAAAGATAGCAGTATCAATGAACAGATCGAAAAATTGCGTCTGCGAGCAACAATGAGTTTAATGGAAAGAAGGGATGTAATAATCGTCTCTTCTGTCTCTTGCATATATGGTCTTGGCGTTCCGGAAGAATATCGCGAAGCTTTGGTCTCCCTTTCAGTAGGAATGAAAATGGATCGGGAAGAACTGATCCATAAATTAGTTGCGGCTCACTATAGTCGAAATGACATTGCTTTTGAAAGAGGCGCTTTCAGGGTGCGGGGAGATATCATAGATATTTTCCCTGCCTATTTGGAACACTGTTTACGAGTGGAATTTTTCGGAGACGAAATATACCGTTTGGAAAAACTCCATCCAATTTCCTGTCAGTCCCTCGGAGAAGTTGATCACTACGATGTTTATCCTGCAATCCATTTTTTAATGAGTGAAGAAAAATTACGCAAGGCAATAATCAGTATCGAACAAGAAATGAACGAACGCGTCGCTTGGTTTTTACAAAACCAAAAATATTTGGAAGCGGAACGCTTGAAACAACGCACTTCTTTTGATTTGGAAATGTTACGCGAATTGGGCTATTGCAGCGGAATTGAAAATTATACCCGCCATTTAACCGGCGCAAAAATGGGTGAACCACCCAATTGTTTACTGGATTATTTCCCGGAGGACTTTCTCTTTGTCATTGATGAATCGCATGTTACTATTCCTCAAGTGCATGGTATGTTCGGAGGTGATTATACGCGCAAAAAAAATCTGGTGGAATATGGTTTCCGTCTTCCTTCCGCTTTTGATAATCGCCCCTTGCGTTTTGAAGAATTTGAAAAATATATGCATAATGTAATTTTTGTTTCCGCTACACCCGCGGATTATGAACTGGGATTAACAAAAGGTGAAATTGTGGAACAAGTGATTCGTCCCACTGGTTTGCTTGATCCTGAAATAGAAATAAAACCAGTAAAACATCAAGTGGACGATCTGATCGGTCAAATAAATGAGCGGATTGCTAAAAAACAAAAGATTCTGGTGATGGCGCTTACCAAAAAAATGAGCGAAGACCTGAGTATATATCTTAATAATGCCGGTATCAAAGCTAAATATATGCATAGCGACATTGATAGTATTGGACGCGCTAAAATCATCAGAGATTTTCGCTTGGGTGAGTTTGATGTTATTGTGGGAGTAAACCTTTTAAGAGAGGGCTTGGATTTACCCGAGGTCTCGCTGGTGGCAATTTTGGATGCTGATAAAACAGGATTTTTACGCTCCACGCGCTCCCTTATTCAAATCTCGGGTCGCGCCGCTCGCAATGTGGATGGAAAAGTAATTTTTTACGCAGATGAAATTACCGATGCCATTAAACAAACTGTCACTGAAACCAACAGACGCCGTGCTAAACAACTGGCTTACAACAAAGAACATAACATCACGCCCCAAACTATTTATAAAACTATTGAACAAATTATGCAATCAACCGCCATAGCTGAGGGCTATGATAAAGTTGATAAACAAACGGCTTCTGAAAAACCCTCCGCTAAAGAATTTCTGGAATATCTGGAGTTGGATAATAAAGAAAAAATAACTGAACTGCTGACGAAAGAAATGAATAAAGCAGCCGCTAATCTGGAATTTGAACGCGCCGCTGAACTGAGAGATAAACTGTGGGAACTGAAACAGAATATTTGAGGGTCGAGAAGTCGAGAGGTCTTGAGGTCGAGAGGTCGAGGGGGATTGAGGTCTTGAGGTCTTGAGGTCGAGAAGTGGAAAGGTGGAAAGGTGGAAAGGTGAAAAGGTGAAACCCAATGTGTAGTCAAAGGACGCCGTTCCGCCGCAAAATAAAGTGAAAAAGTGGAACCCGAGGATAGTTTTGGGTAAGGCCTGTAGTTTTATAGCTTAGCTGAGTTAATGATTTAGTGGGCTCTCTTTGCTCTCCGTGATAAATTCATACAGTAAATAACCATTTAACATATACAGCACATTCTCAAAGTCCCTATCACCTGGAATTATAATATCGGCATTTTTCTTGGTTGGTTCTATAAAAGCCGTATGCGAAGGTTTAACGGTAGCTAAATATTGATCTAATACACTTTCTACATCTCTACCTCTTTCTATAATATCTCTCTGCAAACGCCTTGCCAATCGTAAATCGGAATCAGTATCTACATAAATTTTTAGATCGGAAAGAGCTAAAAGCGCAGGATAATAAAGAGCAAATATACCTTCCAAAATAATCACATCGGCAAAAGCGACACAGGTCTTTCCTTCTTTGCGACAGTGAGTGGAAAATTCATATTCCGGAATATCTACTGCTTTGCCTTCCAACATAAGTTTCAAATCAGATAACAAATAATCAATATCAATCGCTTCAGGATGGTCAAAATTAACTTTAACTCTCTGCGCAAAAGGAAGATAATGGAGGTCTTTATAATAATTGTCCTGAGCTACAATAACGGTTTTCAAGCCATTTAGCCGCATTCCAATAGCTTTGGCTATGGTTGTTTTTCCGGAACAAGTTCCCCCTCCGATAAGAATTAAACGAACATTATTTCTCTGTGACATAATTTCTAATCCCATTCTATCTTCTTCGTTAAGCTAATAGATATAATCTATCTTGCTAACGGCGAAGATAATTTTAATCTGTTTCCAATACTTTTGCTTAACTGTAAATTGTCAAGCGGATGCTTGATGTAACCAGTCAGAATGTCTTATCTGTAATTTTACCGTAGCTTTTCTGGTAGTCCTGTTTTTGAATGGTACACTTTTTAGTTTATTAGTTAATTTAATGACTTAAAAGCAACCTGGTTTAGCGCAAATAAAAGTGACGCTAATACTCTCTATCTATTTATTATATAAAGATAATATTGATCTGTTACACATAACACATTATTATACAGTGTGTTAACTTATTGCAGAGCTTGTGTATATATACATAACTGATTGAGATTTAAACAGTAACCCAATAATAGCTGAAATACTGTCCTGTGCCAATAAATGATCAATGACTAAAATAATTTTCGGAGAGAGGCAAGTTAGAGATTTTTTAACTTGACAAAAAGTTAGCAGTCCAATTTTGTGTTTGCTAAGTAAGCTATTTTTGCTTATATTATTAACGAAACTAAAAACAAGATAATTGGAGGTTAAAATGACAATAAGACCCGTTGAAGACCATGTGGTGGTAAAACTAAACCCCACGGAAAATGAAAAGACCATTGGTGGGATAATTATTCCCGATACAGCCAAAGAAAAGCCACAGATCGCTGAAGTGATTGCTGTTGGCAACGACGAAGATTTACAGAAAATTGTGAAGGTGGGAGATAAAGTTCTCTATGGCAAATATGCCGGCACCGAAATTGAACTTGAGGGAGAAAAGCTGCTTATTCTTTCCAAAAGCGATCTCCTGGCTATAGTAGAGTAAAAAGAATGGCTATTATAGAAGTTAATTCTGCCAATTTTGAGACAGAAGTTCTGAAATCGTCACTTCCCGTTATGGTGGATTTCTGGGCTCCCTGGTGTGGACCTTGTAAAGCGCTAAGCCCTACTGTAGATAAAATTGCCAACGAAACCGAAGGTAAAATTAAAGTGGCCAAAGTGAATGTTGATGAGGCACAGGATATTGCAGCAAAATACTCAATTATGTCTATTCCAACTCTCCTTATTTTTGTCAACGGCTCAGTTAGCGATCAGCTTATTGGCTTGGTTCAAAAAGATAAGATTATGGATAAACTGAATAAGTTTATCCAATAATTTTGTCCTTGTAGTTTAGGGAAAGCCCGGTAATAATATAGGTTTTACCGGGCTTTTTATTATAAGATATATTTGGAATCTAAAGGATTCGTCATTGCTAAAATAAGCTTTAACCATCCCAAAATATTTTTTTAACTGTGAGGGTTTGTAACAACTGGACTAAAAAAATGTGTAATTTGGGTAAGCAACCTCTATATAAAGGGATGAATTTTGCGGGGTTTAATTTGGGCAAGAAGAGCTATAAAAGCTTCTGCTTGTTTTTTCAGCTGAGCAAAATCGCCATCATTTTTTATAACTAAATCTACTAAGTGTATTTTCTCCTCATCCGAAATCTGATGCTGAATTCTTTTTTTCGCTTTTGTTCTATCCTCACCTTTATGCTCCAATCGGTCTATCCGATTATTTTCATCTGCCATAACCAAAACAATATAATCGAAGCAGTTCTGTAAATTTGCCTCAAAGAGCAAGGGAACTTCAAAACAGATAATCTGTTCTTTGCTGTTTTCTGCAATATTTTGAAAATCCCGCAGAACAAGAGGATGAATTAAGGAATTTAAAAAGTTAATCTCGTTGGGATTGCCAAAAACCCTATCTGCCAATATTTTATGATCGATGTTCCGTTTACCCAAAGTATTGTTTGAAGAAGAAAGAATGGCTTGAGAATAGTGCTTTATTAATGCCTCTTTAACTGCCTCGTCTTCTAAATGCTGATTGGCTAAAACATCGGCAGAAATCACTCTTAAACCTCTCTCGGCAAGAAACTTGCAAAAGGTGGTTTTCCCGCTGCCAATATTGCCGGTAATGCCAATTTGCAAGGGTCTGTTATTTAGTGGCATCTGTTAAAATCTGTAACAGTTCTTCAAAGGCAACCTCGGTTTGAATTTTTCCCGCTCTGGCAACTGATACCTGTCCTGTTTGTTCTGAAACAATAATGGCTATGGCATCGCTAATTTCAGTGATTCCGATACCGGCAAGATGACGGGTTCCGAATTTATGGACATATTCTGGTTTTTTAGACAACGGCAAAACAACTTTGGCTGCCATAATACGCTGATCACGAATAATGATTGCTCCATCGTGAAGCACACTTTTAGGATTAAAAATAGTAAGGATAAGACGCATAGAGACAGCCGCATCGATTGGCTCTCCGCTATAAATATATTCATTTAATTTGCGCTTATTTTCCAGAACTATCAAAGCTCCAATTTTACGAAAACTCATAGAAGAAACGGCATCAATCAAAGGAGTGTAGAGAGATGATTTTTCTTGTTTATTAAATGCCTTGCTTAATTCCCGAGGCAAATTCAAGCGCGATAAAATAGAACGCAATTCTGGTTGAAAAAGGATTACAACTGCAATAAACCAATAATTACGCACAGCATTTAACAAAGAACCAACCATCTTCAAATTAAAAATAATCGCTAAAATATACAGAACAACAACAAACAATAAACCCCATAAGACCTGATATCCTCCAGATTTACGCACAATCAACAATGCTTGATAAATCAGGAAGGCGATAATTAATATATCTACTATGTCTTTAAAACGGGGAATCAGAAAATCCATTTATTTAACTTCCGGCTTTGCCAATGGCAGATAAGACAGCAAAGAATTGCTTATGGACCAAAATGTCATGCACTCTAAGTATATCAATATCATTACAAGCAGATGCATAGGCAGCGGCAAGACATCCACCTATTCTTTGTAAAGGGAGTGAAGGCATAATATTATTGATAAAACTTTTGCGACTGGCACCGATAACTATAGGTAAATCAAATTCCTTAAATGTGTTACAATTGGCAAGAATAGTTAAATTATGCTGCAGTGTTTTACCAAAACCGATACCCGGATCCAGTATTATGTTCTCTTTCTTAATTCCTTTGGCAAGGCAAAAATCAATCCGCTCCCGAAAAAAATCCTTTATTTCAGCCAACACATCGTTATAAACAGGATTTAATTGCATCGTGCGTGGAATCCCTTGCATATGCATTAAAATAACTTTTACGGAAGGATTCTCAGCAAGTAAATCTGCCATTTCAGGATCAGTTCTAAGTGCTGATATATCATTGATGATGGAAGCGCCCAATTCGATTGCTTTTTCAGCTACGGCGGTATTTTGAGTATCTACGGAAAAAACAATCCGATCATACTTTTCCTTTAATGCACTTAATATGGGAACAATCCTTTCCAATTGTATTTCTGCCTTAACGGGTAAAGAACCGGGACGAGTTGATTCAGCGCCTATATCAATATACTCTGCTCCCTCGGAAATCATTTCTTCCGTGTGTTTTAACGCCAGGGCACTATTCAAATACAGAGTTCCATCCGAAAAGGAGTCATCGGTGATATTTAAAATTCCCATCAAAGCGGGAAAACGATTAGGCAAGCATATATTAAGCATTATCAAATAATCCACTAAAGAGATAATATTTTGTCATTAAATTTAACATAGAAACAGAAAATAATTTGTTTGAGAAGACATAACATTTGCTGCTGCAGGGCCATATATTAGACACTCCAGCAGCATAATTAACTTAAGGTTTTGTAGAACGGTAACTATCCATTCTGCTTTTGGAAAGTCCTCATAAAGGCAGCTAAATCGTAAGCGGCATTAAGAGGAAGAGCATTATAACAAGATGCGCGGCAGCCACCTACATCGCGATGACCTTTTAAACCTATCATTCCATTTTTCTTTGCTTCACTAATGAAAAGGGTCTCCAATTCTTCGCTGGGAAGGCGGAAAGTGATATTCATCAATGAACGGTCCTCCGGAACAACTGTTCCTTTATAAAAACCGTCTGAAGCATCGATGGCATCATAGATATATTTTGCCTTTTCTTTGTTATTCTGTTCAATCTTGGTAAGTCCACCGTAATTTTCAATCCACTTCAAAACCAGTCCAATCATATAAATGGTAAAGCAGGGAGGCGTATTATACATACTTTCATTTTTGGCATGCAACTGATAATCCAGCATAGAAGGAAGGTTTGTTTTTCCCGTAGCCAGAAAATCCTTTTTAACTAAAACAACTGCACAACCAGCGGGACCTACATTTTTCTGAGCGCCGGCATAAACTAAACTGTATTTATTAATATCGACAGGTTTACTCATAAAGTTTGAGCTCATATCAGCAATCAAAGGAATACCTTCAGGAACATCAGGATCTGTTTTCCACTCCGTTCCGTAAATAGTGTTATTTGTTGTGATATGTAAGTAGGCAGGATTTTCGGATAGCTGCCAAGTTTTGGGAATATAGCTGAAACTCTTATCTTCTGAACTGGCTGCAATATGAACCGGCTTATTCAGATTTTTTACTTCTTTCATTGCTTTCTTACTCCATACACCAGTATGAATATAATTGGCAATTTTCCCTTCCGGAATAAAGTTAAGTGGAACCATCAAGAATTGTAAGCTGGCTCCTCCATGCAAAAAAAGGACATCCCAATCATCATCCAGACCGTAAATTCTTTTTGCAGCATTACGGGCTTCGTTTATGATTGCTTCATATTCTTTACTGCGATGGCTCATTTCCATAACGGAAAGACCCATCCCTTTGTAATTAAAAAGGTCTGCCTGTGCTTCTCTTAAAACTTCTTCAGGCAAAACGGCTGGACCTGCGTTAAAGTTATGTACGCGTTCCATTTGTATCCTCCTGTATATATTTTTTCTTATCCTAAAACAATACTTTCTAATACCAAGCTTTCAGGCAAGTTATTTTTTGCATAGTTTAAAAAAATATTGACTTCACAGCTATCTCCAATAATAGGCAATAAAGGTATAAGATTATGATACATAAATTGTTACGCAATAAAAAAGTAATTCTTGCTTCCGCTTCACCGCGCAGAAAAGAAATTTTTGCATTACTGGGAATTTCTGCTTATATTATCCCTGCAGATATAAACGAAATCATCACCCAGGAAAATCCAGAGATACAAGCAAAGCGAAATGCTTCCCAGAAAGCTGATGTTGTAAAAGCGAAAGTAACTAATGATGCATTAATCGTGGCTGCGGATACTTTGGTTGCCATCGATAGTCATATATTGGGTAAGCCCTCAAACGAAGAAGAAGCAAGCAAATTTCTGAAATTACTGGCAGGGAAAACGCACTTTGTTTATACCAGTTTATGTATAGATTATAACGGGATGAGAGATGTAAGTTGTGAGCGGACCTTAGTCCATTTTGCCAACCTATCGGATGCAGAAATTAATGCCTATATAGAAACAGGAGAGCCAATGGATAAAGCAGGTGCTTATGGCATTCAAGGTTATGGCGCACAATTTATTGAAAAGGTAGATGGCTGTTATTTTAATGTTATGGGCTTTCCTGTGCGTAAATTTTATGAAATGCTAACTACCATTTTGCAAAAGGAATACAATGAAAATATTAGCTAACCTATATCTTTGGCAGGAGGGGAAATTTACTAACGAACCTAAATGTTTGTTAGTGGAAGATGGTAGTATTTGGGAAATTTTACCATTTCCTCTGCCCCACCTTTATGAACATATCTCAGCCACTGATTTTAACGGTGCTTATGCTTACCCCGGTTTTATAGATACGCACACTCATAGTTTTGAAGGGGGATTATATTCTTTGGGAGTGGATTTATCCACTGCTAAAAGTATAGAAGACATCCTGGCTCTGCTTTCGGAAGCAAATTCCCAAAAGACAAAGGACGAATTCATTTTTGCCTGGCAATTGGATGAAACATTGTTAAAAGAAAAGCGGTTTCCCACTCTAACAGAACTAAATACTGCTGTTCCTGACAAAGCATTGATTTTAAGAAGAATAGACGGTCATTCCTGTTCGCTCAATTCTTTTGCCCGAAATTTGGTTACGAGTTTGAATACTAAAGAAGAAATCTTACGGGGAGCTGATAATGATTGTGCCGTTCATTTTTTCCATAAACGCTTACCAGACGAAGCAATTTTAGATGCTTATCAGGCAGCCGCCAAAATCGGTTTACAGGCAGGTTTTACTTCTTTGCATACTATGATTGGCGATGCCGATAACAGTATTACGCACTATGAATTGATTAGAAATAATTTAGACCAATTTCCCTTGCGCTTTATTCTATATCCTCAATCCTTCAATCTTAAATCCGCTTTGGATGCAGGCGCGAAAAGAATTGGCGGTTGTATTTTAGCTGATGGCTCCATTGGTTCAGAAACGGCTGCTTTATCTGAACCATATTTAAATACTAATTCCCGGGGAGTTCTTTATCAAAGCGATGAATTCTGGCAGAATTTAATTTCTGAGGCAAGCAAACATCAGCTCCAAGTAGCCATTCATTGCATTGGCGATAGAGCCATCAAACAAATTAACGATGTTTATAAGAATATTCCCGAGACAAGGGATTTACGCCACGAGCTCATCCACTGTGAACTTACACCTAATGAATTAGTTGCCGATATTGTTTCCTCCGGAGCAGTCCCTGTTATGCAACCCAATTTTGATCTTTTATGGGGAGGGGAAAATGGCTTTTATGCTAAGAAATTAGGCAAAAACCGCAGCCAAATAATGAACCGCTTTGCTACTTTTATTAGTATGGGAGTTACTATCACCGGAGGTTCGGACTGGTATATAACTCCTTTAAATGCAGCATTATCAATTAGGGCAGCGCTCAATCATCATAATCCTTGTGAGCGTTTAACTATTGCTCAGGCAATTGACCTTTACACTAAAAATGCTGCTTGGTTGAATAAAGAAGAAATGACTTACGGCCAAATCCAAAAAGGGTATGTAGCAGATTTGTCAGTTTATTCAAACCCGATCGAAGACGAATCTGCACAATTGCAATTTATCTTAAGCAACGGAATAATCCAATATGCAGCTATCTGACACTATTATCAGCGCTGCTGATATCAAACAAATCATTAAGCGGGAATTAGTATTTCACCCTGAATTGCAACTTATTGATATCTACAAACTTGTTTTTCAAGCATATTTGGGACCTGCACATATAATTTCGGATACTGATGAGGCAGCAAAAAATATATTAACTGAAATGTTATTACACTCGGAACCATATCAACCCCTTAAACAGGATATAGGCAATGGCAAAGGATTTTTCCGTCTTAGTTTGGATTGTTTAGTTCTAAAGGGAGATGTATCTGATCGACGGATTTTTAGTGAAATATATCGCAAATCCTTTTTGCTGGCAGAAATGATGCAGGAGTCCGTTACCGAAGATATCAATTTTATTAATATCACCGAGAAATGGTTAGCTGTTACGCCCATTATTAAAGAATTGATTGATTTTGACCTTGCCGACTGGAAGGCCGTAAATAATATGGCAGAAAGCAAACAAATTCCCAGACATTCCAACCACTATAGAACTCTGTATAATCCTAAATACCGGGTTCTGAAATACGATTTTTATGATAACATTGAAACATTATTGAAATAATATCTGGAGTTATAATAGAATGAAAGAAATCCGTGTTCGTTTTGCCCCCAGCCCAACTGGTTATTTACATATAGGTGGTTTAAGAACTGCCCTATATAATTACCTCTTTGCCCATAAAGAAAAGGGAACATTTATTTTACGCATAGAAGACACAGATAAAAGCAGACAAGTTCCGGGAGCGATTGAGAACTTGATTAACACTTTGAATGCCTTAGGATTAAATTACGATGAAGGGCCTGGAAAAGAAGGCAAATTTGCCCCCTATATTCAATCCGAACGCTTATCTTTATATCAAGAACAAGCACAGCGTTTATTAGATTCAGGGATTGCTTATCCTTGTTTTTGTTCCCCTGAGACCTTAACTAAAATGCGCGAAGAACAACAATCTAAAGGTGAATTTGTAAAATATGACCGCCGCTGTTTATCCTTAACTAAATCCGAAATAGAACAAAAAATAGCCGCCGGAGAAAAGTATGTTATTCGGTTAAAAATGCCTGATAATCGCAAATTTCAATTCAATGATCTGATTCGCGGTGAAGTGGAAATGGATTCCAACCAGTCCGACGATCAGGTCTTACTAAAAAGTGACGGTTTTCCAACCTATCATTTGGCAGCTGTGGTAGATGATCATTTTATGCAAATTTCTCATATAATCCGAGGAGAAGAATGGCTTTCCAGCACTCCCAAACATATTTATTTGTATGAATGTTTGGGCTGGGAATGTCCTGAATGGGTGCATCTTCCTTTAATTCTAAATCCTGACCGCACAAAATTGAGTAAAAGGATGAATGATGTATCCGTAGATAGCTATTTAGCAAAGGGTTATCTGAAAGAAGCACTAATCAATTTTGTTGCCTTACTGGGTTGGCATCCTTCTGATGACCGCGAACTTTTTACCCTTGATGAACTTTGCAATGTCTTTTCCTTGGAAAAAGTAAATAAGGCGGGAGCCATATTTGATTTAACCAAGCTGGATTGGATGAACGGACAATATTTACATTCACTCCCTGTAGAAGATATAGCTATGCGTTGTAAACCCTTTTTTTTAGAAAAGGGATATGATCTTAGCGATGAAAATAAATACCAGCTTGCTATTGCCGTAGCTCGCGAAAGATGCACTTTACTAAACGAAATTGTAGATTATTGCAGAATTTTTTATCAACCTGAGGAGTTAAAGGATGAAGATGTAAAAACATTATTAACTCCGGATGCTCAAAAAGTTCTTGCTTGGTTTTCTCAAAACCTTTCCTCCCTTGCATTATGGGATATGGATTCAATTCAACAGCTTATCAATAAAGGAATTGCCGAACTCGGATTGAAAGGAAAAGCATATTATACGCCTATTCGTTTGGCATTAATTCATCAACAGCATGGGCCTGAGTTGAATGCCACAATTGCCATTTTGGGAAAGGAAGAAGCTCTTAAAAGGATACAACAATTTTTAACCAAATGAACTAATGTATTGGTGAATGAACAAATACGGCATTATTACAACTATATGGATATGCTACCATTATTTTAGAAAAAGGAGCGTAAATAAAAATACAGATAGGTAAACTATAAGATAGGCAATTGTTACCAACAAAGCAAGAGAGCTTATCAGTGTGCTTTAGCTATTTTATAGTTGCCTATTGATAAAAGTTGCTTATCATATAAGTAAATAAGGAGATATTATGTTTAAGTTCTTAAAACTAATGGGTGTCCTAACCTTACTGTTTTTTTTGGGCGCTTGCCAAGAAAAAAGTTTGTTAAGTCCATTAGCAGAAAGTTTTGATCCTCTCAGCATCCAAGAAGATAAAATTCCTCTTGCCGATGGTGAATATCTCTACCAACAAAACATCGTAATTTCCAATACAGAGAATAACGACTTTTTTGCTTATAAGTTAATAACTTATCAAGGTGAACTTCCGGAAGGTTATTTTGCCGATTCCGAGGGCTGGTTGTTTTTCCAAACTACAGGAACGGATAATTCCATTCCCCTTTCTGAGCCAGGAAATCATAGAACTATCTGGACGCAGCAAAGAAATTTGCAATTTGATTTTCCTTCCAGCGAGGGAAAAATCAATAATTTAATTGTTCAAGTTCAGGTTCAGGTTAAAAAGGATTCCGGTTCCATAGAAGAACTTCAGACATCTTTAAAAAGTAATCGTTTGCTTGGAAGCCAAATAACTGTTCCTTTTCCCGACGGTTCCATTACCGGTGCTGGAATTGAATTTTCTTTGCAGGAATCCATATCCGATGTTTTTGTAGAAGGGCTTTACGCCGATCATTATTGTTTCCGGATAAACAAATTGGATAATAATTTACAGATAATAGAATCTGGAATATGGTATAACAGTGTTACTTTTCCTGATTTTAGAAAAGTAATTTTAAATGCCAACAGTGAACCAGCTTTAACTGCTGACACAAATACATATACCCAATTTGAAAGTTATGTAGTCAGCAGACAGGGTATTGAAGAGGCAAATCATCATACCGTTTATTTCAGAGTTAATTCCGGATACAGACCGGTAGCACTTATTTGTCCCAATGCAGTAGTAGGTTTAGGAACATATCATTATAATGTCTGCCCAAAGGATTTATTGATACCTTCCGATATTATTGAAAGCAATGTTCCGAACCATTTAAACAGACGGTTATGGCAAACTGACAATGGTTTTGAAGCGATAAATTCGGCTGATTTTAAGCTTCAATTGCGTTGGGCGCATAAAGGTTTGTATTGTTATATACCTGAGAATACTGTTTATTATACGGATTATTCTTTCCCCAGCCCAACTATAAAAGAATGCAATGATTGCCTGAATGCCGATTCTTATAATTATGGAAGCAGAGTTGCCTATTACGATCTAAGTTGGGATAATAATTCTTTTCCCCCCGCTTATCAGTTTCTTCATTCTGAGGTTGTTACTCACGATGGACAAAATTGGTTGAGGATTAGAAATTTAGATGATAATTCCCGCCATTATACTTTTCAAGGTTTAGCCAGTGGCTTGCATACTTTCAAAGTTTGTGCCGTAGATTTGCAAGGTGCCATAAGTGATCCAGCCGTAATTTCTATTTTGCTGAGCGATTATAAACCTGCTGCTTCCCGCTCTGGAATCCTGATTGTTGATGATTCTATAAACAATGTTTCTATTTCCCCTGAAATATATGTGAATAATTTTTACAATGCGGTAGTTCCTAATACTTTTGGTCCTGTCCAAGTATTTGATGGATTGGCCGAAGATACAGCCAATTACATATCTGCCACCTTATTACAAAATTATAAAGCCGTTTTATGGCATTCGGATAACTATAGCTGGAATAGCAAGTTGAATTTTAATAGCGATGCCTTATATATTTATCTACAGAATGGCGGAAATTTGATCATTAGCGGAACTGGTAAATTAAATACTGCTTTTAACTATTTCCTGGAAAATGGTTCTATGTTAACCGAAAAACTTGGGCTGAATAGCATAACCAACTATGCTAATTCCGGTAATGATTGGTTTTTTATCAACGCTTTGAGCTTAAATGGAATGAATAATATTGCTCTTAATCTGACCAATCCTTTTAATAATACTGTCCAGTCGCGTCAGGGTTTGGGGAAAGTTCTTTATTTTGAGCCCTCAAACAGTGTGGATTTTCTCTATCAGTTCGGCTGCAAACCTGTAAATTCAGAAGTTTATCTTCCTACGCAAGAGCAGTTTAATTTTTATTCATCCAAATTTGTTGGCTATTCTTATAACAGCGGAACTGGAAAAGTAGCAGTTTTTGGTTTCCCTTTATCCTATATGAATCAAACGGAAACAGCAATCGCTTTACAGAATTTATTTAGCAATATGATCAATAATGAACCTTTATAAGGACGATAAAATGAAGCACTATATAATCTTGATCCTACTTCTTGCCGTTGTCCTTTTGTTTGGCCAAACCAAACCCTCAGAGGCAAAAAGCGTAAATTATGAAACCCATAATGCCGGCTTACTTTCACTTAATGTTTATAATAATGGATCTCTCTCAAATTTGCATAATCCTTATTCTGGAATGAATTTAATGTCTCAAAGCGGGCAGTGGATTTCTGCCAAAAAATATCGCAGAAATAATGTCAATCAATTATTGTATTGGCTTTCCCCCATACCCGGTCCTGGAAATGATCAAATGGTTACGGAAAATGATCCTCTTTGGAATCCAAATTTGCTGGTAGTTACAGATACACTTTCCACAGTTGCTTATGACGGCGATTACGATTTAACGGAGTTTCTACCTGCTTATAATTGCCTGAGCCAGTTTAATCCGACAGTGCAATATGATATATATAATGAAGAAGATAGGGTTTTAAATTCTATCTTAGGTTATCCGGCTCCCTCTGAATTTCAAATTCCCGATCCTTTAGGAACTTATTGTTTCAGTATTCCGCAACAGACCTCTTTTACTACTCCCGGTTTTGAAACCCTTTCTGCTTATTATTATGATTATTGTCCTTTTGGAACTGTAGGAGAAAGGGATTGGGGCTCTAATTCCATTTATAATCAACATATTTCTTTGGGTCTTGCCATTCACAGGGAAAGTTTTTCCTGGCCCCTGCAAAATTATGCCGATGCCATCATTATTCGCAATACTATTATCAATACAAATGAAGTTGATACTTTATTTGATTTGGCTATATCCGAATTTATAGATTGTGATATTTATCCTGAAGGACAAAGTGCAAACGGATATAAGGATGATGTTTCGGGCTATGTGATGGGAAACTATGAATTTGCTTACAGTCGTGACTGGGATGGAGATAATGGTTCCAGTTCATTAATGTTGGGATCCAAATTAATTATTCCCGAATTTAATGCTAAACATAGCTGTTGGTATTGGAGAATGGGACAAGGTCCTGATGATTCAAATCCCCGTAATCTGAATCCGACCAAAAGAACAGCAAATGAAAAATACTATCTGGCTACAGGTAGAAACCCCGATTCAACTTATAATCTTTTGTTGCGTTATCCCCAAACAGGAACTGATTATTATGAACAACCTGTCGGAAATGATACCAGGTTTTTAAATTGCCTCTATGGAACTCAACCTTCTGAGATAGAATTTCCGGAAGGAAGATTGTGTCTTGCTCCTTCCGAGAGTTTGGTTTATTATTCTGTATATTTCACAGGGACATCTTTGGATGAATTGAGAACCCGCTGCCTGTTTTGGGAAAATTTTATCAATAACGATTTTAATCTTGGTGATGTTGCTCAAACACCTTGTCTGCCTTATCTGTATAGAATTACTCCTTCAGAAACAACGGGATTTAACTTATTCTGGACTTCATACAGTGCACCTGATAATTTTATCGTGAAATATAAACTTGTGGATAGCCCTTCCGATTGGGAGGAAATTTCACTACCTGGAAATGCTCATAACTATACAATCTCCGCTATCAACCCTCAGGACTGGTATGAAGTAAAACTTGCCTCCGTTTATAACTCCGGTGTTGATGAGATATACTTGGAAAGCAGATCCCAAACTGTTAATTACACTCAGATGGTGGATATTTCAGATGAAGTCCAAATTCCTCTTTTGGCTTTGTATAATTATCCCAATCCTTTTAATCCGGAAACCCATATTCAATTCTCGCTTAGCGAACCCTCAGAGGTATCCGTTGATATATATAACCTAAAAGGACAAAGGGTTAAAACTCTATTTCAAGGATTTGCCGAAAGTGGTATGCACACTGTCCTTTGGAACGGAAAAGACAATAACAATTATGATTGTGCCAGTGGCGTCTATTTTTATAAACTGCAAACAAAGGACAAAACCTTGGTTAGAAAAATGCTAATGCTAAAATAAAAGAGGTGAAAGTTGTTGGGCAGCCGAAAAGCCAAGAGATTGACAAGTTAAAATCAAAGATAATGCAAATTGAGAGTTCTTCACACCTTTGATTTTTTTCACTTTTAGGAGAGATTTCTGAGCTAATAACAATCATTTCCCATAAGGACAATAATACATTGCAGTGCATTGGAAAGTTGCAGCCACCTTTCTTGCAGAGCATTGGTAATTTCTCAAGTATCTTTGTTTAGTAAGTAAACATTTGGCAAGATAGTTGATAAGAGCATCCCTGCTCGCTTCCCATACATTGCTAATGAGCATCCCGTATCCATCCCGTATCGAATAACGGATGGATACGGGATGGATACCGGCTGTATATGCGTTTGTAGTAGGTAGGATGGGTTGATTTGTAAAAATACGCAAAAAGGCACAATTAGCTGGTGAAGAAAATGAATCAAGAAACAATCCTAAAAGAAATGTATCATCGCTACACCGTTAATGCGAACATAGATAATTCCAATGATTTTATTGCCTATTGATTTTATTCTCTGGAAGACAGAACTCCCCATCGGTAAAGAAACACGGACATTATTTTTTTGTATGCTGGGAACTATTAGAAAAAGATAACAACCATTTACCTATTTTGCTCCAAATACTATGTTCAAAAAAACAAAAGAGACGGAAAGAACAAACCTTCCGCCTCTTTAATGGGGTTTATATTTTAGGGTTATTAGTGTTTGTGAGTGAGTTCCTCAGTTACTTGTCCGTTGAAAACTGAACGCTTAAAATAATGCGTATGTAAAAGTTTAAGGGCAAGTTTGGAATTGGGCTCACCTAAGAATTTTTCATATACTTTTAGAACTTCGGGGTTATGATGAGACATTCTGACGGGAAGATTGCGATCTTCTTCGTATAAAGCCAGACCTCTTCTTGCTCTGGAAGCGATATCATTGCCATAAGGTTGGCCTCCGCCACCTACACAACCACCGGGACAAGCCATAATTTCAATAAAATGCCAAGGAGATTCACCTTTGGTGGCAAGGCCTTCACGCACTTTATCCAGCAATTTTCTGGCATTGGAAAGCCCATGAGCGACCGCTACATTTACTTTGCCAAAACCGGGAACATCAATTGATGCTTCTTTAACTCCTTCCAATCCACGCACGGCAGCAATTTCCACATCTTGTAAATCAGTTCCCGTTACCAAAAAGTAAGCACTTCTAATTGCAGCTTCCATAACGCCGCCGGTGGCTCCAAAAATGGTTCCAGCGCCTGTATAAAAGCTCATTCCTTCATCGGGTTCTTCGTCTGGAATATTGGCAAAATCAATGCCTGCTTCTTTGATCATCCGAATAAACTCACGCGTGGTTAAAACATAATCGGTATCTTGATATCCGCTATCACGCATTTCCGGACGCCGTGCCTCAAATTTTTTCGCTGTGCAAGGCATAATGGCAACCGAAACAATATTGGCAGGATCAATGCCTTTTTCCTTGGCATAATAGGTTTTGGAAAGAACTCCAAACATACTCATTGGGGATTTTGCCGTGGAAACGCAATCTGCTAAATCGGGATAGTAGGTCTCCATAAATTTAATCCAGCCAGGAGAACAAGATGTAATAAGCGGTCTTTTTTCTCCCGCTTTCAGTTTGGTTACACATTCCGTTCCTTCTTCCATAATGGTTAAATCGGCGGTAAAATTAGTGTCCATAACTGAATCAAAGCCAATTTTACGCAAAGCGGCATACATTTTTTTAGGAGTTACACTGCCAAAAGGCATCCCAAATTCTTCTCCCAAAGAAACACGAATGGAAGGCGCTTCTTGAACTATTACATGCTTATCGGGATCTAAAATAGCTTCCCAAACGGCATCCAGTTCACTTCTTTCGTGCAATGCACCGGTGGGACAATAAACTGTACACTGTCCACAATTAACACAAGGACTATTTGCCATCCCTTTACTGAAGGCAGTGTCAATATGTGTATCAATTCCGCGTTCGGCAAAAGTGAGTGCATAAACGGTTTGAACTTCGTTACAAACGGTTATGCAACGCCCACAGGCAATACATTTGTTAGTGTCTCTAACAATGGATAAGCTGGATTCATCCGCAGGTTTTTTAACCAAAATATTGGGTAAAGCATCGGGATCCACACCCAGATTATTTGCCAGTGATTGTAATTCACATTTATTATTGGCGGAACAGGTTGGGCAGGTTACTTCATGATTGGATAGAATCAATTCTACAACTGTTTTACGATAAGCGCGCAGTTTTTTAGAATTGGTGACAATTTTCATACCTTCAGCCACAGGAGTGCAACAAGCACGTTTGGGAGTAGGGTTTCCTGAAATTTCTACTACACAAACTCCGCAATTACCTGTGGGAGATAAATCGGGGTGGTAACACAAACGAGGAATATAAATTCCGTTTTTATCCGCTGCTTCAATAATAGTCATTGTGTCCGGAACTTCCAGATTGTGACCGTCTATAATGATATTTACTGTTTTAGCCATAATATCAATCCTCTTATTTTTTACTTTTTTGTTATTGCAATGAATTCATCGGGAAAATTTTCAATAGCGCTGCGAATTGGCATAATCGGCGATTGTCCTAAGGCACAGAAAGAAGTTTGTTGCATTGTTTCCGCTATCAAAAGCATCAAATCTACATCTTCCATAGTTCCATTACCCTTACGGATTTTAGACATCAATTGATACAATTGCTGAGTTCCATTTTTGCAAGGAGAACATTTGCCACAGGACTCATGACGGAAGAAACGCAAAATGCTCCAGAGCAAATCAACTATACTCTGATGTTCATTCAACACTAAAATCGCTCCACTGCCTAAAACAGCTGAATATTGATTCAAACTGGTGAAATCCATTTTGACATCCAAAAGGCGGTCAGGAAGAATAACACCTGCTGCTCCACCCACTAATGCTGCCTTGAATCGAAAACCTTTGCGCATACCACCCGCGTAATCGTTGATGATAGTTCTTAAGGTTGATCCCATATCCACTTCACAAAGGCCGGGATAAGCAACATCTCCAAGTATTGTATAGACCTTGGTTCCAGGGCATTCTTTGGTTCCATATTTCAGATATTCATCGGCGCCTTTGGCAATAATGAAAGGAACATTGGCAAGGGTCTCTACATTATTTACTACCGTAGGAGATTTCCACAAGCCCTCAACACCCGGAAAAGGTGGTTTCCAACGCGGATTTCCTCTGTTACCTTCCAGGGATTCAATTAGGGCTGTTTCTTCTCCACAAACATAAGCACCGGCTCCAATCTTGATTTCAATGTCCAAATTAAAGCCACTCTCAAAGATGTTTTTACCCAAAATACCATATTGATATGCCTGTCGGATGGCATTTTCTAAACGAGCTATGCAAAGTTTATATTCGCCTCTGATATAAATATATGCTTTACTTGCACCTACTGCATAGGCACAAAGCATAATTCCTTCCAGTAATTGATGCGGATCTCCTTCCATAATTAAACGGTCTTTAAAAGTTCCCGGTTCCCCTTCATCGGCATTTACAACTACATACTTTTGAGGAACATTAAGCACGGAAGTAAAGCTCCATTTAAGTCCGGTAGGAAAAGCTGCTCCCCCTCTTCCTTTAAGGCCAGATTTTTTTACTTCGGTAATAACATCCACTGGTTTCATCTGTGTTAAGGCCTTTTCCAAACCCTCATAACCACCAGCTCCAATATAGTCATCTATATTTTCGGGATCTATTATTCCGGAATTGCGTAACACAATCCGGTTTTCATAGTTGAACTTCGGATTGAATTTTTCCGATACACCTACCATTAGATGTTTTACCGGGCGTCCTTTTAAAAAGTGCTCCTGCACCAATTCTGGTATATCTTCTATAGTAACATCTTCATAATTAATGTTTTCAGGATATACAGTTAAACAAATTCCTCTTCCAAAGAAACCTAAAGGACCAGTTTCCAATACATTAATTTCTTCAGATAAGTCATTTTTGGCTAATTCATTGCGCAGAGCAGAAATAAAATCCAGAACACCGGCTGCAAGAGAAGTTTCATTTACAGAGACAAGGATATGACTGCGATAATACTTCATTTTCTATTCCCCCTGATCTTATCGATGATTTCTTCCACTTTCTCTTCCGTAAGATCACCGTAAACATCTTCATTGATCATCATTACAGGTGCATTTCCACAAACACCGAGGCAGGCACAAAGTTCAAGTGTGAATTGACCATCCTTAGTTGTTTCGCCAACATTTACACCCAACAAAACTTTAAGCTTGCGCAATATATTTTCCGAACCCTTAATATAGCAAGGGGGTGATTCACAGAGGCGGATTATATTTTTACCTCTGGGTTTGGTGCTATACATAGTGTAGAAAGTAAGGACTCCATAAATATGATTGGCAGGAATTTGGAGATATTCGGCTACAGTATCCACTGCTTCACTGGAAATGTAATGCTGAGGGTCTGTATCCTGAATTTCATGGAGAATCTGAATCAGATTATCCTTGTGAGGAGCATATTTTTGACAAATTTCTTTGAACATAGCTCTTTTCCTTTATTCTTCTTGATTTTGTTGTTGTAATTCCTCTGCTTCCCGTTGGGCTTTTACATCGGAATGCATCCCCGGGATTTTGGCTATGGCTTTAACCGGGCATACATCCATACAAGTGCCACACTTTATACAGGGTAGTTGGTTAATGGTATATTTCTCTTCCCTGCTACCCGAAATGCATTGAACGGGGCATTTTCGAGAACATAATGAACAACCTATGCACTTATCCTTATTGATCTCAAAGTGCATTAAATCGGGACAGACCTTGTTGGCACAGCTCTTATCTCGGATATGAGCTTCATATTCGTCACGAAAATAGCGAATTGTAGAAAGAACGGGATTGGGAGCCGTTTGCCCCAAACCGCATAAAGAAAGCTTGGAAATGGTTTCTCCCAAGCGTTGTAATTCTTCAATATCCCCTTCTTTCCCATAACCGCTATCTATTCTTTTTAATATTTCCAACATTTGTTTAAGACCAATGCGACAGGGAGAACATTTTCCGCAGGATTCATCCACGCAGAAATCCATAAAGAACTTGGCGACATTAACCATACACTTTTCATCGTTCATAACAATGACGCCACCGGAACCCATCATCGCTCCGCGCTCTTTTAAACTCTCATAATCCACGGGAACATCTAAATGCTGAGTTGTTAAACAACCGCCACTGGGACCGCCTAATTGAACTGCTTTAAATTTGTGGTCACCAATAATGCCGCCGCCCACATCAAAAATCAGTTCACGCAAAGTAATTCCCATTGGAACTTCCACCAACCCAGTATTTTTAATATCACCGGTCAAGGCAAAAACTTTGGTTCCTTTGCTGGTTTCGGTTCCCATAGAAGCAAACCAGTCCGCTCCCTTCAAAAGAATGGTAGGTATATTACCTAAGGTCTCTACATTATTCACTACCGTGGGCTTCTTATATAAACCTTGCACGGCAGGATAAGGTGGCTTGGGAGTGGGATTTCCCCGCTGACCTTCAATGGATTGAATAAGGGCTGTTTCTTCTCCACAAACAAAAGCGCCTGCGCCTGTTCTAACTTCGGCTTCAAAACTGAAATCACTACCGAAAATATTATTGCCGGCTAAACCAGCTTTTTTTGCTTGTTCTATTGCCATCTTAATCCGCTTAATGGCTAATGGATACTCTGCGCGAATATAAAAATATCCATTTTTTGCTCCAATGGCATAAGCGGCAATCATCATTCCTTCCAAGACGCGATGCGGATCTCCTTCCAGTAAACTTCTATCCATAAAAGCACCTGGATCACCTTCATCACCGTTACAAATAAAGTACTTCTCGGGTGATGAATTATCGTGAACCATCTGCCATTTTAAATGGGTGGGAAAACCACCTCCGCCTCTTCCACGCAGTCCTGATTTTTTTATTACATCAATAACTTGTTGAGGAGTCATCGTAGTAAGCACTGTGCCCAATGCTTCATAACCACCTGTGGCGATATATTCTTCAATACTTTCAGGATCAATAAAACCGCAATTGGCAAGCGCCACTTTTACCTGTTTTTGGTAAAAAGGAATTTCTTTTTGCGTGAAAAAGGTTTTATCTTCTTCATCCTGAATCATTAAGCGCTTAACCGGACGACCTTTCAGAAAATGTTCATTAACAATCTCTTCCACATCGTCTGGGGTAACCTTCTTGTAAAAAATCCCTTCCGGATAGATAACCATAACAGGTCCATAATCACAAGGTCCCATACAACCTGTTTCAATGATATTGATTTCACTGGATAGTCCTTTTGCCTGTAAAACCTCATAAAAGCGGTCTTTAATCTTTTGCGCGCCAGCACTTAAGCATCCTGACCCAAAACAGATTAACAGGTCAATACGTTTTAACGACATTTTTCCCCTCCAGAATCAGTTACCGGTTGCAACAACATAATCGGAGACGATTCTGCCATTTACTATGTGCTCAATAACTACCTTTTTAACTTTTTCGGGAGTCATATTTCCGTAGGTTACTTTTGGCTTACCTTCTTCAATTACATCCACAACCGGTTCCAAAGATGAAAGCCCTTTTTCTCCTGTTTGCGTAACTAATACATCTGTTAAATTGCGATTGGCAATCTCTTCCAGAAAGGTTTTCATAACTTCTCTTGCACCCATGGCAATTCCTGAGGTTCCCATTCCAACGACTACTTTGATGCGTGTGTTTCCACCGCGAAGTTTCATTTCTTCCTGAGCTTTTTCACGGATTTTTTTTAGGTCTGCGAGTGTTTTCATCAGACATCCTCCATATTTGTATTTTGTATTCCTTCTAAAATTGTTTGATTTATAAATTCAATGACATCGGGATAAGTTAATGGAATGTCTCCCAGTTCTTCTTTTATAGCTGTTGTTTCAAAAAAGAAGCTCTTCTCCACCCCACCTTCGTTACTGATAAGCTTGATGGTAAAATCTACCTCCGGATGCCCTATAATGGCTCCTAAAAGTGTATCTTTCAGATTTCCCAGAGGCATTCTGTCTATATGGTTCAGTTGAAAATCCACCGTTAATACAGTTCCAAAACCAGGTTCGCTGGTCATTTTAAAACTTCCGTTAGTGGCTTCTGCATTCTGTTTTACCAGCGGAATTCCCAAACCTACTTTCTTTTCTCGTTCAACTTTGGAAGTATAAAAAGGGTCTTGGGCTTTTTCTAAAGTTTGAGCATCCATTCCCGTGCCGTCATCTTCTACAATAAGCCGCAATATGTTCTCTTGCATATTGCGGATAATTCTGATCTTAATGTTTTTTGCTTTGGCTCGAACCGAATTTTCTATGATATCCAACAGGTGTAAGGAAATATCCTGCATTAAATAACCCGAATCAGTGATAGCGTTGCACTATTTCTGCAATCTTGTCTTTACTGTCTATTCTGCCGTAAGTATCTTCTCCTATAACAAAAACAGGAGCCAAGGAACAAGCACCGACACACCGAACCGCACTCATTGTAAAAAGTCCGTCTTGGGTTGTCTCTCCCATTTGAATACCTAATTGGTTGGAAAGCATCTGAACCAGATGCGGTGCACCTTTAACAAAACAAGCAGTCCCCATACACACATTCAGCGTATATTTACCGCGGGGAGTCATAGAGAAAAAGTTGTAAAAAGTAACAACTCCATAAATTTTATTTGCGGGAATATCTAATTCCTGCGCAATAAATTCCTGCACTTCTACAGGAAGGTAACCAAAAATTTCCTGCGCTGAGCGTAGAATTTCAATTAAAGGATTGCGGATTTTTTTCTTTTCCTCAATCACTTCCTTCAAACGGGCATATTGTTCACTTTGCATTTGAGTGGCGGAAGCCATACTATCTCCTTATTATAATATAATATATTTTTTGTTAAATCCAAATTCTGCGTCCCGACATACCTTTCGCTGCCAAAACAAGCTCTTTAACTGACGCATCTTCCACATTTATGATGCTGTAGCCCTTCCCCAGATCATTTAAATAATGAGCGTCAGAAGAGCGCAATAAACTCTTATCCTTAAAATAAGGGTTTTCTGCAAGCCATTTTTCTGCATCCAGCCCTGCAGTAATGCCAAAGAGCTGAAATTCAGGTTCTGCAGGCATAAAACCAAGCTGGCTTATGATACTGTTTACACTGGCATCGATATGAGCTGGAATTACCAGTCCATTATATTGCTCAACCTTTTCCACTACTGTATTTATATCCCATTGTGAAGAATTTATCAAGGCGCGTTGTTCCACTCTTAAAATGTTCTCATTTTCGTCAATGATAACTTGGTCTCCCCAATAATCAATGTCATTATCTATAGGTAATAAACTGTTATAAAGTTCCTGATCGAATTTTAGAGCAGCTGCTGAATCATCAAAATAAGCAAGCAGATGAATTTCTTCCTCGCTTTGAATTTCCACTCCCCAAGTAAAGTAAACACCTTCTCTCATTGCTACTTTCTGATATGCCGAACAGTTTGCCATACTGTTATGATCCGTTATCGCCATCCATTTTATTCCATAATATTTCAACTGCTGAATTATCGCGGTGGGAGACATTTCCAATCCCCCGCAGGGAGATAAAACCGAATGGATGTGCAAATCGGAACGAAGAGAAAGCATTTAGCAATATCAATCAAGAATGCAACATTTTGTATAGAATTCCGGCAAGATCAAAGGTGGATAGTTTACTGGATATAAGTATGATACCTTCCTCGATCGCTTTATCGACTACCGTTTTTTCCGGCTCAATACCTTTTGCAAAAAGGATAGCGGGAATTCCCGTCATAGAGGCAACAGCAATAACATTCAAGTGTTTCATAATCGTGATCCAGACCTGACCTTCTTTGGCTGAGCCCATAACATCGCTAAGCATATCACAAACATAGCCACCGTTAATACTGATTCCATCAAGCTTTAAAGCAGGAGTAAAATTTATTCCCTCAATGGCTAAAACATAATCATTAAGATTGATCATTTGATTTTTCCTTATCTCGTTTATCTTCTTCCTCGCTATCTTTGCTGTGACGCTTCAATAAAACTACGCAATCATCAATGGATGCTTTCCCTAAAACTATATCTTCCGCTAATGCATAGCAAGTAGGACTACCGCAAGCGCTACAATCAAGCCCGGGAAGCATAGTGAGGATTTCATTTATCTGTTTCATTTTTTGAATTGCTTTTTTAATATCCTTGTCCAGCTCCATTATTGGTCTGGGGGCAAGCGGCACAACGGCAAAATCACCTTTCTGATATAGTTCGGAGAGTTCGCTGGTATCAAAATCCCTCTCCTTGCCTTCTTTTATCATCTTCTTTATTCTACTCATCGCCACAAAGGGATTTTCCACATTCAAACAACCTCCTACACAACCATTCGTGCAGGTTCGTAAAACAATGTAATCATACTGGTCAAGGTAATGATCTTCTACGCGAGAAAGGATTTCCATCACATTTTCCACTCCGTTTACAGAAAGAGCCCGAATATCATCACAATCAACTAAATCTGCTTGCACTCCAGAAAGAGCCCATGTTAGACCTTTTGGATATGTCTCTATCTCTACGGGATTGTTTTGTAGTTGTTTGATGGAATCCCTAATTCTACCATAAATCATCCCGATGGAAAAAGCACCATCCTGAAGATGTTTATAAGCACCTTCCGGTTGATGAACCGCAGTTACATGTGCTATGCAAGGCACAATTAAAAATATGCCGATATCTTTTTCTTCCAGTCCATTTTTTTGGCTGATCTTTTCCCGAAAATACCGGGTTAAGATACTCATTGGAGCTTCCTGATGAAAAAGGTTGGGTAATAAAGAAGGATATTTAAGCTGAATCAAGCGCACTACAGACGGACAGTTACTACTTAAAATTGGTCTTTTAGCACGATTTTTCCGTACATAATCTCTGATCACATTGATCATAAAATCCGTTACAGCCGCCTCTTCTGCCACTTGATCAAAACCAAGTGTTAAAACTGCCTGTTTGGCAACCTCATAACTGATGTCTTCCGTAAATTGTCCAAAATACGAAGTGGATATGATCGCCAATTTATATTTGAATTTATAGATTATATCCAGAGGATCGCTCATCGGTATGATAGCATGAAATCGGCATACATTAACGCAATTTCCGCAATCTATACATCGAAAAGGGTCTATAATAGCTTTATGATCACGAACTCTTATAGCTTCTGAAGGACAAACCCTAACACAGGCAGTGCAACCGGTACAATTATCCTCTAATATTTGCAGAGCATGAAAGTATGTAGTTTCCATTATATCTAAATCTTAGTAAAAAATTATTATTTCCACTAAAGTA
>JBDKSF010000073.1 GCA_039680785.1 Candidatus Cloacimonas sp. | reverse complement strand
TTGCAACGGGTTAAAACCCGTTTCTTAAATCTGTCGTCCCGCTGGGACTTTTTCCCAAAGATATTCTTATCGCCGGGTTAAAAACCCGTCGTTAGTATGTATCGTTCCTGACGGAACTTCTAAATTTGAAATCCTCTTAATCCTAAAATCTTTAAATCCTTGTTTCGAAAAATTAGTCCTATAATCCTTGTTGCAAAAATTAAATCTGCGTAATCTGCGTAATCTGCGTAATCTGCGTAATCTGCGTGAACCATTCCTAAAATCCTTGTTTCTTCGGTTTAATCTGTAAGAGAATATTTAAAGGAAGAACGAAGTCCCCGTCGTTCCACTGACAACCGAGTTATTAAGTTTCCGCTTTATTTTATAACAGCTTGATAGTTTGTTTGTTGTGGTTGACGAGGAAGTCAACCCTCCTTTGTTTTCCCACCTTATAAATATCCTTTTTGCGAAAATTAAATCTGCGCAATCTGCGTAATCAGCGTAATCTGCGTGAACCATTCCTTAAATCCTTGTTGCGAAAATTAAATCTGCGTAATCAGCGTAATCTGCGTGAACATATCCTTAAATCCCTGGTTTTAGAGTTCACTTTTGGTTACAATTTACTGGACAGGAACAGCCCTAAAATAAAATAAGCTTGAGAAAAATAAGGAATTTTAGATGTCCAAGATAGATAAACAACGGAAGCAAAGTCAGCTTAGAACCAGTTTTCAGACCTCCATCACAGAAGGTATATTTGCTCAAATTTACGGCAATCTTTCCGCCATTGGTTCTTCTTTTATTGTTAAGCTGATGGTTTTATTAGATGCTTCACCCATGCATTACAGTTTACTAAGTGCAATCGGTCAGGTTTCTGCAATCTGGCAGCCCTTAGGAGTGGCTATTACATATAAATTAAGGCAGCAAAAAAATGCCTGTGTTTTAATTACTGCAGTGGGCCGAGCTCTAACTATGTTTTTGGGTCTATCATTATTGTTTCACAATCGTTTACAGGGTATCTGGTTTGCCTTGTTACTACTATTTTTCAGTGCCGGCTTACAAGCGATGAGTGCCAATATTTGGATTGCTTGGATAAGTGATTTAATTCCTCTTTCTCTGCGGGGCAGGTTTTTTTCCAAACGCAATCAGATTCTGGTTGGCATCGGGCTAATTGTAAGTTACTTAGTTAGTTTTCACATAGACCTTTTTGAATCCACCCGAGGAGCCATCAAACTTGCCTATCTTCATTTTTTACGAGCGGAGCATTTCTTTGTTCCGCAAAATCAGCCCTGGTTTTTGGCAGGTATTTATGTTTTTGCTTCGCTAATTGGTTTAATCGGTTTATTGTTTTTAAGGCGTCAACCGGAAAATCCGCTAAGTTCTTTGTCAGAAGAGCGTTTGCGTGATCGTTATTTATCTCCTTTTAAAGATAAAAATTTTCGTTTACTGCTCATTTTTGGAATTTGGTGGATGTTGGCTATAGGGGTTGGAAGTCCATTTTGGGGACCTTTTATGATGAAGAATCTTTCGATGAGTATGTTTAAAATCCAGATTTACAATACTTTAAGCGTGCTATCTTCGATCCTTTCTTATCAATTTTGGGGTCGCTTCATAGATAAAAATGGCAATAAAACCGCAATGAAGATCTGTATTGTTTTAGGTGGCTTAAATCCTATGTTATGGCTTTTTACCAGTGCTAAAAATTTTTCTATTTTATGGCTGGAAGCGCTTATTTCAGGTTTTATGTGGGCTGGGGCAGGAATTATAACCACCAATTTTGTTCTTTCCATTGCCATTAAAGGCAGGGAACAAGTTTACTCCGGAGTTTACGGAGCCATAACTGGTTTGGCAATGATGGTTTCCACTCTTGCTTGTGGGATATTTTTCCCTTCCGCTTTAACTATTGGAAAAAAATATATTGAACCGGAACAGGTAATTTTTGTCTTAGGTGGCTTGATGCGTTGGCTTAGTTTCATTCCTCTCTATTTTGTGGTGGAAAAGCAAAATATACCTTTACATAAAGCGTTGTTATCGCTTTTTAAACCACCATCTAAGAAACGCTGAATTTAAATTATTCTTCCTTTAGCGGTTCATTGACTACTTCTTCAAAAGCAACATCAGCAACTGGTTCAGCGATTGCTTCACCTTTGATTTCATGATAGAAAATTGCCCTGGCTGTGTAAATGTAACTGCCTATCCACAAAAAACCGATTCCGCAAGATAATAATCCCAGTAAAATCCAACCGATAAAAGAAAGATCCAGCATAAAGAGCTCCGTTTTATGGCCTTGCATCAATTCTTTACTGGCTTTAATTGCTTCATTGGCAGTTAAATTATGATTATCAGCCAGAATGAAAAAAGTCATTGAATAGGCATACGAAGCAATGATTCCAGGAATAATTAACAGCAAACACCAGAGGCCGATATAAATGTAAACTAATACACCCGCAATAAAACTACGGGTAAAATCCTTAAAGCCCTCAAACATCAATTCCACATTCACCTCTTCACCTCTAACCAGTTTTAAAAATACAATGGAAAGTCCCAAAGCAAAAGGACCTGTAATAAGCAAAGAGATAACTGAACCAAGATAAGGAACAATAGAAATTCCACAACTAATCAGGCCTAAAATAAGAATAATCAATGCACAGGGATTGTTCCATTTCCCGCGTAAAAATTCTCTTGCATTACTACGAATTTCAGTATAGGTTAGCATAATCACCTCACTTGATTTCTTTTTTTAATCTTTTTTCTTATAGCATTTTAAGTCAAGTAAATTTTTTTAGCCACCGAAATCACCGAAGAACCGAAACCACCAAAAGCATAACTTTGAACTCCGAACTCCCGCACTTTGAACCATTCTCAGTTTTTGCTTGCCAAAATTACAAAGCGGAGAAATAAGGAAAAAAATAATTAGGGGAGGAAATTATGACCTATTTATATGTCGTAATCGTATTCGCTATCTTGATTCTTGCTTTTATTTCTCGCGGACTGATAATTGTGCGTCAAGCAAGTGTAGTAATTGTAGAACGCTTAGGAAAATATTTTCGGACTTTGGATTCCGGAATTCACATCATTATTCCCATTTTTGATAAAACCCGTCCCATTCATTGGCGTTATAACAAAAGTGACTTCCGCGGAAATGTTGTTGTTGTAAATAAAGTAGAGGATAGAATTGACCTTAGGGAAAATGTATATGATTTCCCCCGCCAAAATGTGATCACCAGTGACAATGTTTCCATCAATATCAATGCTTTGCTTTATTTTCAAATAACCGATCCTTATAAAGCTGTTTATGAAATAGGCAATTTACCCGAGGCAATTGAAAAACTTACTCAGACCTCCCTCAGAAATGTAATTGGGGAATTATCTTTGCAGGAAACCCTCACTTCCCGCGATGCCATCAATGGAAAATTGCGTGATATTTTAGACGAAGCCACCGATAAATGGGGAGTAAAAGTAAACCGAGTGGAAATGCAAGAAATTTTACCTCCGGAAGAAATCCGCACCGCTATGGAAAAAGAAATGCGCGCCGAACGCGATAAACGCGCCAAAATCTTACAAGCAGATGGGGAACGCGAATATCAAATTCGGGTTGCAGACGGAGAAAAACAAGCTCGCATAGCGCGTGCAGAGGGTGAATCACAGGCAAAAAAATTGGTCGCCGAAGGTGAAAGACAAGCCATTATTTCCATCGCCGAAGCCGTAAAAAATACAGGAACCGACCCAGCTCAATTTCAGATTGCTCTTAGATATATTGAAGCATTCAAAGAGATTGTCAAACAAGGAGATAAAACAGTTGTTTTACCCTATGAATCATCGGCTCTTTTGGGTAGCATAAAAACTATGGGAGAAATTTTCCCAAAAGCATAAACCGTTTTTTTACCAGAATAAAACAAGCGCAAAAAGGGAAGTGGCAAATTCCGTTTCGAAATGCCAATTGGATTTTGTAGCCCTATTTTACGCCAATCTTTAACGCGAGCGGAACCATTCAACCCCTCTACCCTATTTGCTCATAGATTTATGGCTATCGCTTCCTTTGCGCTTAGCCCAGCGTAGTTTTACTCCTCTATCATAGTTATTGGTTGCCTACTTGTAACTCTAATGTTTCCCAAACACTTCCTGAACGCTTCCCGAACGCTTCCCGAATGACGATACGGGATGCATTCGAGATGCTATCGAGCAGCGTAACGGAAATATATGGGTAAAGAGTAAGGGCGGGATAAATTGATCCCGCCCTTGTTTTAGGAATTGTGAGAAGGTAAAGTTAATATTTGCAGAGTCGCTTACTTTGCACAACCTTGCCGTCAACGGTTAAGCGAGCAAAGTAAATACCGGCGGAAACAGTTTTGCCGTTAGCGTCACAGCCGTTCCAGTTGTATTCCACTAATTCATTTTTAGCCGAAGTTCCATTGAGGGTGGCAACTTTTTGTCCCTTCAGGTTATAAATCTCGATTTTATGCGTATTATAATTTGGAACCTTCACTTGCAGTTTCAAATTATTATGAACAGGGTTCGGATAGGCAGTGAACAAAATCGGTGCCACGGAAGGAACAGAAGGATCTTCGATGGCAACAGGCAAGGATGCAGAAGCTCTGTAAAGCTGATAATAATTCGGCTCTCCGTTTTCTCCTTCCGCAAATAGCATAAAGGTTACTTCCAGAGCGTTTTGGTGACGGGGTTGCAAGCAAATTTTGCTTTTGGGATGAATTTGGGTTTGTGGGTCCAGGAAATTCAATTGCCAGGTATCTATGGTGGTAAAAGTCCCATCGCTATTTAATTTCCGAAGATTGATCGTCCGATTGGCTTCCAAAGTGGCAAGGATAATAGTTCCATTTCCCATAACGGTAACATCGTTCATTCCGGAAAAAACTGGTAAGGAAAGAGAATCGGTTAAAGTATGATTAACATCGCTAAAGACCTTGATTATCAGTTCCCTGCTGCCGTTTGCCTCTTTTTCTTGATGCACTAACAAAGCATTATCCGCCAATATGTGCAAACCACAAATATCGCCCTGGTTTTGGGTAAGCGAAGTTAAATCTTCAAGCATTGATGATTCCCCTATCCTACTGGCAAGAACATCGTTGGAAGCAAAATATGCTTTATCCGCTTTGCGGGTAAAACATTTGCTGTTAATGGGCCTATATTGAGGCACCCAATCTATGTCTGTAAGATCATTGTTAACAAAATCTTCAAGGGAAATACCCAATTTCCAGGGATAAAAACTCGGGTGCCAGGGAGCTTCAAATCCCCAACTGAAACGATTATCTGGATGATAATCTCTTATATAACCAACCCCACTTCCTGCTGCTCCCGGGAAATTTTGCGTGCTTAAGAGAATTCCAGTAGCCAGATCATTATAGTTTACATAAGAAGTTCCACCGCAATAATCATTTTCCGGATTCCATATTCCACCCGAAGGATACTCATTATCATAATAATTACGATGGAGAAAACCGCGGCATATTTGATTTACAGAACCCCAAAGCTGGATTTTCCCTCTTTCCAAATAAGGTTGAGCTTCAGGCCAGAGCGGATTATACCAAGGTAAATCCAAATTTGACGACCACGGATTTACAGAGGTTTGAGGATAATGATAGCGATGTAGATCAACCCAAGTATAAAGAGAATCATTAATTACTAAATCAGGCATTGAGGGATGAGGATGTTGATATTCAAAGCTGAAAATTCCATCCTTTCTATAAGGATGCTCAGGATCTTCTCGTAAAGCATAAATATCGGTGTAATAATTGCCTGGATTATCATCGCTAAAACAATTGGGATGTATTCGCTCACCACTAACAGGATCCACATAGCCATATTTAAGTAGAACACTTTCTTCGGAAATAAGTTTAACGGAATCGTTGGGATTATTTTCAGGTGATTCACCCGGAACAGTTCCGCTTAATAAAATCTCCCCAATAATCATAATTGTATCGGCGGCACACCAAACTTGGTGACCACTAAAAGTCCCTTTTATCCAAAGCTTGGAATTTACAAAGAAACCCCGATTACTGCAAGAACCTTGACCATAGGGAATCCAGATTGTATCGGATACAGCAAATGTATTGGTAAATAAAGGTGGATTTTCAATTCCTACTGGGTAATTAGTCCAAACATCAGTGGTTACAGTATGTGGTGGCATAATCTGGCCAATATAGGATGTATAATTTGCACCATTTACATTTACTAAAAGAATACGATTGGGATCATAATCCGTAGGACCAACAGGAAGATAATTGCTCCTGGTAAAAGAGAAATCGGATAATTCCAAAGGAGGAGCATTTTCTATTAACCCACCTTGAAATACATTAGCTATAGGATATGCGGTAGGAACACTATTAACACTACCTGAAATAATTACTGGCTCTTGGAAAGTAGGCCATCCATTATTATCTCCTCCACCTGCTTGTTTGATATTAATATCTGAATTACCACGCACTACACCTTGAATATCTTCATATCCGTAATAATAGAGAGTTGTCTGATTCGGACTTAATGAATTTTTGAAATATAGATGCACCGGTTTAAACCGATCCGGTTCACCCGGCATTAAATATCGTTCCTGATCCCATTGAGGATAAGGAACCTTTAAGGAAAACTGGCGTAATTGTCCATTATACTTTTCTATATAAGGACTACTTTCAAAGGAATTCCAATTTTGAGAAATACTCCAGGAAGTGCCAGAATTGATGCTCTGGGCAAATTTGCAAAGATGCTCTTCCCGAGTATTCCAACTAACGATTATATCTTCCGGACTGTAATATAAAGTCGGTTCCGTGGGATGAAACAAAGAACTATCTACAACACTGCTTTGCCAGGTCTGACCTCCATTATAACTGATTTGAAAAAGAATATGATAATACAAATTGTTATTTTCAGACCACTCTGCAGAAACATAAGCTAAAGTATCACCTTTAGCATAACAACCAAGCTTACCGGCAAAAAAACTATCACCCATTTCATTTACCGGACCCAGCTCCGCGAAAACAAAAGCAACGCTAAGCGCCATCAAAAAGAACAAGCAACGCCTTTTCATCGTATCCTCCTGATACAGAAAATATTTACTTATTTTATTCAAGCACTATCCGTTCCAATATTAGTATATATTTATCTGTCAATTAGTTAACTTGGTTTACTATTGCTCAGCGTGAAACATTTTTAGTTGGGTAGCCGGCGGACACCGTTCCGCCGTAAAAAAGGGTAGTCGGAGCTCGCAGACAATGCGCTTTTTTTTATGCGGCGGAACGGCGTCCACCGGCTACACTTTTTTTTATGCGGCGGAACGGTGTCCGCTGGCTACACATTTTTCCAAGCGGCGGAACGGTGTCCGCCGGCTACACATTTTATTTATATGTTTACAATTGTTTGATTATGGACTTTCCTGGAAAATAAGCGGCCTCACCCAATTCTTCTTCAATGCGCAAAAGTTGGTTATATTTTTCTATTCTTTCGCTGCGCGAAATGGAGCCAGTTTTGATTTGTCCAGAATTGAGAGCCACAGCCAAATCGGCAATAAAAGTATCTCCCGTTTCTCCGCTACGATGACTTACAACCGTTGTCCAGCCAGCTCTATGAGCCATATTTATGGCCTCAATGGTTTCGGTGACGGTTCCAATTTGGTTAAGTTTAATCAACACGCTATTGGCAATGTTTTCTTTTATCCCGCGGGCAATGATTTCAGGATTGGTAACAAAAACATCATCGCCAACAATCTGAATTTTACTACCCAGCTTGGCATTCAATTTTTTCCAACCCGACCAGTCATTTTCCGCCAATCCATCTTCCAGAGAACAGATAGGATATTTGGTCAGCATATTTTCATAATACTTAATCATCGCATCGCTGCCCACTTTTTTGCCTTCAAAAACATACTTGCCATCTTGATAAAAACTACTGGCAGCAGCATCAATGGCAATATAGATATCTTTTCCGGGTTTATATCCCGCAGCTTGAATGGCTTCCACGATAACAATGAATGCCTCTTCGTTGGAGGCAAGATTGGGAGCAAAACCACCTTCATCACCCACGGAAGTAACCATTCCGCGTTTTTTGAGGATTGCTTTTAAGGAGTGAAAGACCTCAGCATTCATTTGCAGTGCTTGCCGGAAAGTTTTAGCCCCTAAAGGAACAACCATAAATTCCTGGATATCCACATTGTTATCTGCATGGGCTCCCCCGTTTAAAATATTGCTCATCGGCACGGGTAATGTCTTAGCGTTTACTCCTCCCAAATAACGATAAAGAGGGATATCCAATTCTATGGCTGAAGCCCTGGCAACAGCCATAGAAACGGCTAAAATGGCATTTGCACCCAGTTTGGCTTTGTTGGGAGTTCCATCCAGATCAATCATAATTTTATCTATGTTTGCCTGCATCAGGGAATCCAGTCCATTTAATTTATCACTAATAAGATCAACATTGGCAACTGCTTTTAACACTCCTTTGCCCAAGTAGCGTTTTTTATCCCCATCCCGAAGTTCTATGGCTTCGCGTTCACCGGTGGAAGCTCCACTGGGAACGCCAGCTTTAGTTACCACGCCACTTTCCAAATGCACATCCGCTTCCACTGTTGGATTGCCTCTTGAATCCAAAATTTCTCTTCCTTTAATATAAATAATTTCAGACATTTTATCCTCCTGTCTATTCTATGATAAGTTTATAATAAGTTAACCGAAAATACGCAAAAAGCAAATCTGGGTAATCTGCCTACTATTATGGGAAGTTGATAGTAATTTTCTTCACTTCCGGGTATTTTTGCAGATGTTCTCTTATTTCTTCTGCGATGTTATCACGCCACTGATCAAACTTCATAATGTTCATATCAATTATCACTTCTCCCTCTTTAAAGCCGATGTATTTCACCATTTTCAGCGCTATAATATCTTCTCCTACTTGGGGATAAATGATTTTTTTCAATTCTTGTTCAATGGTCTCTTTGCTGAAATTGGGAACTTCTTTCAAGCCGTGAGCAATTTCATAATTGGAAATGGCGGATTGTAATGTATCGGCAGCCAAAACACTGCAGTGAACTTTAACGGGTGGAAGTCCATCCAGAGCATCCATTGCGTCACGCCAGGTTAATTTTTTTGCCTCTTCCAATGTTTTGCCTTTTGCCATATCGGTGATGATGGAAGCAGTGGCAATATTGGAAGCGCAACCATAAGAAAGGAAACTGATATCTTCTATGGTTTTGGTTTCATCATTAACTTTCAGATACACAGTTACCTGATCTCCGCAAGCGGGACTTCCTTCTGTAGCGGCAGCATCCGGATTTTCCATTTTGCCTACATTATGGGGGTGCATAAAGTGGTCTAAAACCTTTTGTGAATATTGCATTTTATTTCTCCTTGTTCATTGCCAGATAAAGTGGACTGCGATTTCGCAGCTCTTCAGTAATTGTTTTTAAAGCTTGAACGGTTTCGTCAATTTCCGCTTTTGTATTATAACGGCAAACGGTAAATTTCAAAGAACCGTGTGATTGGATATGTGTTTTCCCCATCGCCATTAAAATATAATTTGCTTTAAGACCTTCTGAGGCACAAGCGCTTCCGGTGGCAACTGTAATTCCTTTCTGATCAAGCATCATTGTAATTGCCTCGCCTTCAATGAAATCAATGGAAACATTGATATTATGCGGAGCGCGTTTTTCGCCTCGGGGTCCATTTAATTCAATATAGGGAATTTCCTGCTCCAATTTTGCCAGAAGGTAATCGGAAAGTTCTCTTAAATAGGCGGTATTTTTCTCAAAATCGCTGAAAGTGATTTCCACGGCTTTGGCAAAACCAGCTATGAGAGCCATACTTAAACTGCCCGTTTGCAAATTATCCACTCTTTTTACACCATGAATCAACTGAGCCAGTTTTGTTCCCGTGCGTGTATAAAGTGCTCCGATACCTTGAGGACCATTTATTTTATGAGCGCTGACAGACATTGTATCAACTCCCAACTCATTCACATTGAGAGGTATTTTGCCATAACCTTGTCCCGCATCCAGATGAAAATAAATCTTATGATCCGCACTTTCCAAAATCCGCTTTATTTCCTGAAAGGGTTGAATTGTTCCCACGGTATGATTCACGGCGGTTGTCATAAACAAAATTGTCTCTGGGCGAATGGCGCTTTGCAATTCTTCCGGTGAAATGAAACCCTCGCTATCGGAAGATAGATATGTAACCTCAAAACCGTTTTTTTCCAGATAGGCAGCGTTGGTTAACAAATCAGGATAATCCACAACGGACACAATTATGTGATTTCCCAGTTTTTTATAGGCATTTGCCAAGCCCTTGATAGCTATGTTGTTAGCTAAAGTTCCCCCGGAGGTGAAATGAATTTCATTCGCTTTGGCTACCATTGATTCTGCCACAATTTGTTGAGAATGAGAAATCAGTTCATTGGCGCTTTCTCCAGTGGAGATAAAAGTTCCAGGAAACCAATATTTTTCTGCAAAATAGGGTTGCATTGCTTTGATAACTTCCGGTGCAGTTCTGGAAGTAATGCAATTATCCAGATAAATTCTTCCCGGCTGCATTATTTTCCTCCTTTCCAGGCATTATAAATATCCGCAAGCGTATATTCGCTTAGAATGCTTTCAATCCGGCTTCCGATGGTGGCAAAAAACCCGCTCAAAGGACATTTATCTTGGGGACAAAACCTCTGGGAATTAAGATTACAAGTAGGATCTAAGGATTCATCCTGAACTGATTTGATAATATCGGCAAAAGTAATTTCCGCCGGATTTCTACTTAGTAAATAACCACCTTTGGCTCCGGAACTGCTTTGGATCAAATTTGCCGTCTTTAAGTTGCTCAATAAACGCTCTATGTATTTTTTGGGCAGAGATTGCTTTTGGCATATACTTTGCGCGCTAATTGCCATTTGTTTGCTGTCTGCTATTTCCAGCAAAGCTCTTAACGCATATTCCGTCCTGGTATTAACTGCCATTTTCGGCTCCTTATATTAACTTTCTATAATACATACTAATTTGATATGGATTTTTGGCAAGTTTTTTTTAACACCGAAGAATAAGCGAGGTCTAAATGACTAAAGTAATATTGAGAAAGCCCTAAAAGATACTGCTGGTGAGATTCAGCCATTATCAAGCACAATCTTTTGCCGCAATAAAATTGTTCAGATGATTCCAACATATTCTACTACTATCAAGAGAGATTAGGCACTATGGAATATAATTAGAACCGATGAAAAAATTTTAGCCGCAGAATATTTCACCAAACAGTTATAAAATTGTATGTACCGGCGGTCGCTGAACCGCCGTGAAATTGTAAGTACCGGCGGTCGCTGAACCGCCGTGTTTTTGACACCAAACAGTTATAAAGTGAAATTGTTAGTACCGGCGGTCGCTGAACCGCCTTTTTTTAACACCAAACAGTTATAGAGTGAAATTGTAAGTACCGGCGGTCGCTGAACCGCCGTGAAATTGTTAGTACCGGCGGTCGCTGAACCGCCGTTTTTTAACACCAAACAGTTATAAAGTGAAATTGTCGGTACCGGCGGTCGCTGAACCGCCGTGTTTTTGACACCAAATAGTTATAAAGTGAAATTGTTAGTACCGGCGGTCGCCGAACCGCCTTATTTTAACACCAAACAGTTATAAAGTAAAATAACCCGTTTATGCGATTGTATTATAACTTCATTAGTACATTTTTGCACAGTAGAATTGGAGATGGATGAAGCGATGTGGTGTCTGAAATGGCATCAGGACGAAATAGATGAGCTCAGGAAAAAAATGAGCGATACAGGTCACATTTTACGATACTTTTTGAGCCGCAGACAATTTGGCAACATATCCTGCGCCAGCAAGTAGCAAACGAACAAAGCTATGAAAGTAGCCATTGAAAACTCCTCAATTATAAGATAAGTGAAATTAAGAGTAATGCAAGCATAAATTTGACGATAGACCTAAATAGCTTTAGGCAAAGCTTAACAGCAGCATTTACGATGTTCAGCACAATGATCGGAGAAATGGGTAAACAAAATCCGATCAATGCCAAGGAAATGGAAAAGGAGCTTAGCAAGATTACCGATGCGGTAAAAGAGCCGATAATGATCAAGGCAGATACATCAGAACCAAGAATTGAACTGAAAGAACTGGTCGGGAAGATCGAGGTTACTTTTCAGTTTAACACCAAACAGTTATAAATGAAATTGTAAGTACCGGCGGTCGCCGAACCGCCGTGTTTTTGAAACCAAACAGTTATAGAGTGAAATAGCACTTCCCGCCGAGGGAAGCAGGGTTTCAATCCTTGTTTTAATGGATAGTAGGTTAAAAATGGAAGAGAGGAGAGGAATAGGAAAAGGAAAATATATGTTTCAATCCTTGTTTTAATGGATAGTAGGTTAAAAATGGGAAAGGAAGTGCATTGGCTTTAATTCGGTCAATGTTTCAATCCTTGTTTTAATGGATAGTAGGTTAAAAATCTTGATTCATAATTCCGAGCCAAAGAGACGATTTGCAGTTTCAATCCTTGTTTTAATGGATAGTAGGTTAAAAATTAGTTTGAAATATAATGATACTGATAATATATTAAGTTTCAATCCTTGTTTTAATGGATAGTAGGTTAAAAATCAATTCCACCGGTAGCCAGCCCAACTAATTTCTGCAGTTTCAATCCTTGTTTTAATGGATAGTAGGTTAAAAATTAGTCAAAAGAGGGTATGATATGGCCATTGAAGGCGAGTTTCAATCCTTGTTTTAATGGATAGTAGGTTAAAAATTGCATTACCTGGATGGGGCGGAAAATTTTACAAGGAGTTTCAATCCTTGTTTTAATGGATAGTAGGTTAAAAATCAGATTTTTAGATCAATTATGTGATTGGGTAAAAGATGTTTCAATCCTTGTTTTAATGGATAGTAGGTTAAAAATGCAGTAGTAAGTTATCTTGAAGATAAATTGAATTCTGTTTCAATCCTTGTTTTAATGGATAGTAGGTTAAAAATAGAAACGCAGCTCCGAAAGCTCCGACATATATCTGTCAGTTTCAATCCTTGTTTTAATGGATAGTAGGTTAAAAATCGGGTCAGAAATGGTAAGCAGCAATTTTTCGAAGCTGGTTTCAATCCTTGTTTTAATGGATAGTAGGTTAAAAATCGAAGCTGCTTTAGCTGCTAATATCGATCATGTTTAGTTTCAATCCTTGTTTTAATGGATAGTAGGTTAAAAATATTTTCCGCCCCATCCAGGTAATGCATCTATGTCGCCGTTTCAATCCTTGTTTTAATGGATAGTAGGTTAAAAATACCCTGAATTATTGATTAAGGCGAACGAAGATTGCCGTTTCAATCCTTGTTTTAATGGATAGTAGGTTAAAAATCGAGGACGATATTGACGGGATGTATGTGCTGATCAGTTTCAATCCTTGTTTTAATGGATAGTAGGTTAAAAATTCCTGCTTCCATTCATTCACAAACCTGCGTAATCTGTGTTTCAATCCTTGTTTTAATGGATAGTAGGTTAAAAATAATGCACAAAACTGAATTATATTAGTTGCAGAAATGTTTCAATCCTTGTTTTAATGGATAGTAGGTTAAAAATTGGAGGACATCTACAAAAAGTTAGGGTTAGATAACGTTTCAATCCTTGTTTTAATGGATAGTAGGTTAAAAATGATATTAGATGCAATAGAGACAGATAAGCTTTGGTAGTTTCAATCCTTGTTTTAATGGATAGTAGGTTAAAAATGAAGAAATTGTAGGGATGCTAAGAGACATAGTGGAGTTTCAATCCTTGTTTTAATGGATAGTAGGTTAAAAATGAGCTCCGGCTACGGGGCAGAGAGCGGAGATCATAGTTTCAATCCTTGTTTTAATGGATAGTAGGTTAAAAATAGAAGAGAATTAGAGAACTGGAAGATCAGCTGACGATGTTTCAATCCTTGTTTTAATGGATAGTAGGTTAAAAATAGTGAATCGCTGGACAGTGGAGACAGACGATCTGGGGTTTCAATCCTTGTTTTAATGGATAGTAGGTTAAAAATCGAGTAGAATTATTTCGAGATGAAAAAGATGAACTGCGTTTCAATCCTTGTTTTAATGGATAGTAGGTTAAAAATTTCTTTCGCCCAATTGCTGGTGATTTCTGGAGAATGTTTCAATCCTTGTTTTAATGGATAGTAGGTTAAAAATAGGGGCATTTGCAATTGATGCGGATGAGATAATGAAGTTTCAATCCTTGTTTTAATGGATAGTAGGTTAAAAATCTTTTCTCTGGAACTCAGAAATCTCTAGCGGATAGTTTCAATCCTTGTTTTAATGGATAGTAGGTTAAAAATTATGTTTACTTTGCCTTGGGATCGGCGCTGTCACATAGTTTCAATCCTTGTTTTAATGGATAGTAGGTTAAAAATTCTGAAGACAGGATTCAAGACAAGAAGATGAGTAAGAGTTTCAATCCTTGTTTTAATGGATAGTAGGTTAAAAATCCGATAGTTTGTGGACAGTAGTGCTAAGTACGACAGTGTTTCAATCCTTGTTTTAATGGATAGTAGGTTAAAAATAGGGGCATTTGCAATTGATGCGGATG
>JBDKSF010000072.1 GCA_039680785.1 Candidatus Cloacimonas sp. | reverse complement strand
GCCTATACGAAGCTGAAATCTATTGCCAAAACAGCTCCCAAGCCCAATCTTTCGTTTACGATCTATAATTTTTGGGCTACAGATCCTGAAGGCAGGTCTTTGGAATTTCAATGTTTTGAGCATCAATTGAAGCCGTATATTACTTTAAGTGAAGGGTTAAAATTGCGCCGTAGTATCCGTAAATACAAGCCAGAACCGGTTCCGGATGAACTGCTGAACAATGTCTTTGAACTCTGTAGATATTCTCCAACTGCTTGTAATTTGCAGGGTTATTATTATGTAGTGATAAAGAACCGAGCAATTCTGGAAAAAATTGTTGCCCTGCGCGGTCCTTCCGGAAAGCCAATTTTAGCGTCTCCTTATGCCATAGCCGTTGTTTCTAAAGGAGATATATCCCACCGAAAAATCCAGGATGCCTGTATAGCCGCCTACCATTTATTGCTATCTGCAACTGCTTATGATTTGGGGACTTGCTGGGTTACCGATATGGATAAAGAGGAAATTAAGGATTTAATTGGCATTCCTCATCAGGATTATATTGCTTGTATAACGCCGATTGGTTATCCTGCCGAACATTTTCCGATTCCGGAACGACATCAAGTAAGCGATTTTGTGAGGTATTTATGAAACCGGTGTTATTTTTAACTCGCTTGCTTCCAGAGCCCGCTGTAAAACAATTGGAAGATAAATTCACTTTAGAAATCAATCGTTATGAGCGCACTTTAACTAAACAGGAATTATGTGCAGGGGTTAAAAATGCCGATGCTATAATCTGTTTATTGAACGACACCATTGATAAAGAAGTTATGGATGCGGCTCCCAAACTGAAAGTTATCTCAAACTATGCCGTCGGCTATAATAATATTGATGTGGAATATGCCACCAAATGCGGAATAACCGTTTGCAATACACCCGGTGTGTTAACCGAAACTACCGCCGATCTTACTTGGGCTTTAATTTTATCTGCCTGTAGAAGAATCCCGGAAAGTGAACGCTTTTTAAGAAAGGGCAAATTTAAGGGCTGGGAACCAATGCTGATGTTGGGTCAGGATGTTTATGACAAAACCCTCGGAATTCTGGGTATGGGTAGAATAGGTCAGGCAGTTGCTAAGCGTGCCGTTGGTTTTAATATGCAAATTCTCTATCATAATGATTCCCCTATGCGATATAGTTTGCCCTTTGCGGCAACGGAAGTAAATTTTGATACTCTGCTGAAAGAGGCGGATATTATCACTTTGCATATTCCTTTGACGGATAAGACATATCACTTGATTGGCAAAAAGGAATTGGAAATGATGAAAGAAAGTGCCGTGCTGATAAATACTTCCCGCGGACCAATAGTAGATGAAAAGGAACTGATTAAAGCACTTTCCACACATAGAATATTTTCCGCTGGGCTGGATGTTTACGAAAATGAACCTGATATCTCCCCTGAACTTTTGGCTTTGGATAATGTAGTTTTACTGCCACATATCGGATCTGCCAGTATTGAAACCAGAACAAAAATGGCTTTTCTCGCCGTTGAAAATGCTCTTGCCGTTATAGAAGGTAGAAAGCCACCTGCCGCGGTAAATTGACAAAATGGAATGTAACGAAAATTAGTTCGATTTAATATTCGGCAAAACTTTCGCTATATATGGTCGGTATTTTGGGAAGAAAAGATGTTTAGTCCTTTTGTAAAAAGCCCCAAGCATCCTTTTTGGTAAAATATTTACTTGTGACTTTGCCTTCCAGCTTGACAGAAAATAGGATATTGAGAAAATAGTGAAAAGTTAATGATAAGGGAGAAAATAGATTGGAAAGGCCTTCCTGGCAACAGTATTTTATGGAGATGGCATATCTTGTATCGAAAAGAAGCACTTGTCTGCGGAGAAAAGTGGGCGCTGTTTTAGTGCGTGACAATCAAATTATTTCCACTGGCTATAATGGAAGCCCCAAAGGAGTAGCTCACTGTTCTGAAGTTGGTTGTTTAAGAGAACAACAAAACATTCCTTCCGGAAAAAATCATGAACTTTGCCGGGGTGTCCATGCCGAACAAAATGCCATCATACAGGCAGCTATAAATGGATCTTCCACTCGGGGAGCTGTTCTTTATTGTACAAATCAACCCTGCAGTATTTGCGCGCGTTTGATTATCAATGCTGAAATTAAGACGGTTTATATTGCCGAGACCTATCCTGACGAATTAGGCGAAGAACTCTTTCGCGAAGCGGGAATTGAACTGATTCAATTTGATGTAAAAAATAATATCCTGAAGAAACTAATCTGATGAAAATACTCAATCACTTTACCGTAAAGGACTTAATCATAATTACTTCCATCGCTGCTTTGGGAATTGCCGTAAAACCTATTATCAATCCTATAACAAAATTAATTTCCACTCCTTTGGGAATTCCGGGCGGTTCCTTAACTGGTGGACTCTATATGCTATGGCTGGTTTTAACTATCGCTATAGTAGATAAACCCTTAACTGGAACCCTTTACGGATTTTTGCAAGCGATCTTGGTTTTACTAATTGGAATGGCTGGTAGAATGGGTGCTTTTTCTTTAGTGGCATATACTTTTCCTGGAATTATAGCAGACCTTCTATATTGGCTCTATCCTCAAAAAGATAAATTAGTGACGCATCTATTTTTGTGCGCTTTTGCCAATTTGACGGGATCGTTGATCTCTTCAGCCATATTTTTCAAAATGCCGATGACGATGGTTATTTTCAATATTTGCACTGCCTTCGCTTCCGGTATTTTAGGTGGCTACATTGGGTTTGGCATATATAAATCGCTTAAAGCAACAAGGATTATAGGATGAAGAAATATTTTTCGCTATTCATTTTAATGGGAATTATGATAACTCTTTCAGCTCTGGAAATTATAGACACCAAAGGAATTAGCCATATTTATAACAATGCTGATCTCTATAAATTGGAAGTGCAGGATATAAAAACCAGCAGGGAAAAAGACGGAGTAGTGCGTTTAAATACTTGGCAGGGTTTTAGATTTGATCTTTGGTTAAAACAGCAAAATTTAGGTGATTTTGCCACTATCAGATGTGAGTCCTCAGACCGCTATCAGGTAACTTTGGAAAAAAGTGAATTTGACTCTCTGGAAAGTTACATAGTTACGGGTCAGGATGGTATTCCTTTTGAGGAAAATATGTTGCGCTTAATTTTTCCTTCGCTGAGAGAAATGCAATGGATTAAAGGTCTGGAGCGGGTAGTGCTGGAAAATTTTCAGCCGATAATTCGCCCTTCGCGTTTTTACCTCTTGCAAGATACCCTGCAAAAATATCCTTTGCAAAAAGATCCTGAGCCATTCGTTAAAATTGAGGGTTGGTATTTAAGCGATATTTTAATGGATTTATCACCCGCGGAAGAAAAAAAGGTCATTCTTTACAGCCGAGATGGACTGAAACAAAGTTTAACCTATCCTTTGCATTTAAAAGGAGCCGTTTTGGAAAAAACAGCGGAGGGACACTACAATTTAAAAAGCCCTCAGATCCCTGGCGGTATGTGGATGAAGGATATCATTTATTTGCAATGTGATAACAATGCTTTGATCTGCGAGGATAGCATCAATCAGCTAATTCGTTTGGCAAAAATTTTGCATTGGGAGACCTCTCCGGATATGCAATTCCGCATTGTCCATAAAGAGGGTATGGAAATAATGAATTTTACGGATGCTTTAGCTGAACCACAGGTCTTTAGGGGAGCGCTTTACTTCGAGATTTTTTGATGCTTATCTTAAAGGATTTTGGCATTTCCTTCTCCGACCGGAACTTGCTGGAAGGCATAACTATCGAAATTCCGGAAGGAACTATCTTCCATATCAAAGGTCCTAATGCAAGCGGAAAAACTTCTCTGTTAAATGCTATCAGTGGTATTATTCCAGAATATGTAAAAGCTAAGACAAAAGGTAGCATATTGATGGATAATATTAACTTACAGACAATCCCCCTTGCCGAAAAATTTCATTATTTATGGTATCAGTTAAGCGATGCGGAAGCTCAATTATTTTTCCCTAATTGCATATCTGAGCTTGCTTTTGCGCTGGAAAATAAAGCTGTACCTGAAGATATTATACAGCAAAAAATACTCTTGGCAACCGAACAATTTGGACTTACCCAATTTTTAAACAGAGACCCTTCCACTTTGAGCGGAGGAGAAAAGAAAATGTTGCTCTGCGCGGTTGCCGAAACTATTGATCCTCCCATATTGCTTTTGGATGAACCCTTAAACGGATTGGACAATAGGGCTATGAACTTGATCCTAAATTGGCTTAAAACTAAGAAAGAACAAGGAAAAATAATCGTAATTGCCGAACACAATCCGATCATAGACGAATTTGCTGATTTTTCCCTAACCTTGGCAGCAAAAACGCAACCGCTTAAAATAGCTGATTCCTTATTGGAAGATAACCATTTAAGTAATGTAAAAAACATAAAGCAACCAATAATGTCTCCTGTAGATGTTCTGTTTCAGATTGATAAGCTTAGTTTTGCTTATTCTGAATCAGAACCTCTGTTTGAAAATCTTTCTTATGACATTCACGGCAAAGATAACATCCTTTTAAAAGGTAGTAATGGAGCAGGGAAAAGCACCTTGCTGAAACTCTTAACGGGCTTGCTGACAGCCACGGAAGGAAAAATTTACCTAAGCGGAAAACCAATGCAAAGTGGTGTAAACTGCCAAAATTTTAATTATGCCTATTACCAAAGCCAGATTACGAAAGAAAACCTTTTGGGAATTAGCGTTGCTCAAAACTGGCTATTCTGGCAGATTGCGATTGAAAACCTGCCGAATTTAGAGTTAAAAGATGACCCTTTGTTTACGGAACTTTCTTCTGGACAGCAAAAAATGGTTTCGCAACAAATACTGCCTTATTTGTTTTCTAAATTTTGGTTATTGGATGAGCCATTTGCTTCTTTGGATGAAAATGCCAGTGATAAACTGATTAAATTGCTGCAATATAAAAGTGAACATTATCCCGGAATGCTTATTGTTTCTCACTCTTTGGAAGAACACCAAGAAATGTTTGATAAAGTTCTAATCATCGAAAACAAGTCCTTGAGGGAAGAAAATAGATGATAAAGAAGGCATTGCATCCGCTTACGCATATTTTGCTGGTTTTGTTATTATCCACTTGTGTTTTTATCGTTAAAAAACCATTGCCTCTCTTATTTATCACTTTGCTGGCTTCAATGTTTGCCGTATTTAGGATGAAGAACCGTATGATAAAAGTGTGCAAAACACTGTGGCATACTTTACCATTTTTATTGATTTTAACTTTTTTCCAAATTGTTTTCAGACGAAGTGGAACCTTGCTTTGGTCTTATGGAATAATAAAAATAAGCGAAGAAGCAATTATAATTTCTCTTCAGTTGGCTTTGCGGTTATTAACTGTTATATATTGTGCGAAGTCATTGGCAGTTATGGATTATCCGGAATTTTCCAAAGCATTTTCCTCCATTCATTTACCGGAAGAACTTTCTTTTATGCTTGCTTATGCCATTCATCTTGTTCCGAAGTTTTTAGCTCAGTTAAAAGGATTTCTAACAGGTCTCAAACTGCGCGGAATTGATACTTCAAATTTACCCTTGGCAAAACGACTACAGGTTTATAAACAACTGTCTCTTACGACTTTAGCTGAATTGCTCAGAAATAGTGAAACATCTGCCATTGCTTTGGAATTGAGAGGTTTTAGAAGCCCAGGTAAACGCACAAAGCTATACAGACAAAGCTTCAGCTATAGGGATTTACTTTGTTTGCTGTGCTTTACGGTATTGGTAATTTTGGCAACGCAGCTTTGAAGCTATGTAGTTGCTAATTTTATGCTTGTATATAAAAATTTAGATGATCCCTTTAGCAGCTTTCTATTTTAGTTTCTGGCAACTACAGGTTTGGGATGTAACAAGTTTTCCATTTCCTGCAGAATTGTCTGTTGCTGATTTTGAAATCTTTTTAGCTGAGTTGGGTTCAGTTTTTCCGTTCCCACCATTTTTAAATTGGAAGGATTGATATATCTTGCGCCATTTAACAAACCAAAATGTAAATGAGCTCCCGTTGCTCTACCCGTAGCTCCTACCCTGCCTATAACTTGTCCTTTTTTAACAGATTGGCCTCTCTGAACATTGAGAGAAGCAAGATGCGCATATTGAGAAGTAAGCCCGCTGGGGTGTGTAATCCTGATTTCATTTCCCCAACCACCATCATAACCTGCACTAATAACTGTTCCATTGGAAACAGCATAAACAGGAGTTCCAAAGTGAGCACGATAATCTACTCCCTGATGATTAGCCCAACGGCCAAAAAAAGGATCAAGGCGTCTGCCGAAACCAGAAACAATATGAATTACGGAAAGAGGAAAACCAACTCCATTGCTGTAACAGCTTTTCCCCTCCCTGGTATAAAGACCGTTCAAAACGGAATTTTCTTCCGCATCCTCATAACGGAAAAGTTCACAAGTTCCAGTTCGTTCGCCTGTGTATTGAACATAGAAGATCTTTATACCAGGTAATGTTTTGCCTTCAAAAATGCGTTCTTCCACGAAAACCTTAAATTTATCTCCATTACGCGCATCGCGGGCAAAATTTATTTCTGTTTCCAAACCATTATTGATTGCCTGTTTATCTTGAGGTGCAAAACCCATTTTTAGCAAAGTGGCATCCAAAGTTGATTGGATAGTTCCTTCAATGATGCGTTTTGTTTTTTTAACCGGTAAGGCCTCAAGCTGGTAAACAAGAGAATCACCACTAACCGTAAAATGATGACGCGTAGTTGGTTCCTGCACAAACATCAGTTTCTTTATGTGCTGTTTATCTTCTGATAGTAATACTTTTAGCGTATCTCCGGGTTGAATAGTTGATACATCAATATAATCACCAAATTCAAAAGCCAGCAAACCAATTTCCGAAAGAGGAACATTTTGTTTTGCCAATACCGAAAATATGCTGCCTCCGGGAGGAATGGTTTCCACAATCCAAGGTTCAACGGGTTTTGGATTTACTCTTTCGGGCGCAGATGATTTTTCAGGATTGAGTCCGAGTAAGCTGATCAGGCAGAAAGTGCCAAGTAATGATAAAATAAGGAGAAAAAGTATATTCTTCCCCCAATTCATCCTATGCTACCCTCTGGTGGTTCTGCATTAATATCACTATCGGAACTTGAACTTTTAGCAAGATAAGGATGATAGTGAATATGAACCTGTCTTAAACCTGTACTGAATTTATGCATTAAACTTTGTTCTACTTTATCGGAAATTGCATTGCCACAATCCACAGTAATATTTCCATCCACCGTAATTGTCATATTAACTGTATAATAGGGACCAAAACGATGGATACCAAGCTCTTCAATACTACGAACTCCTTCCACGGCTAATGCCTCAGCTTGTATTTCACGGCTAAAATCTTCATCCGGAAGATAATCCATAAGCTCCCTTGAGGACTCCATAATAATTTCAATTCCCGTTTTAATAATATATATCGCTACTACTGCTCCGGCAGCTGGATCCATCCAATAATAACCAATCCGACCTAATAGGACACCAACAACCACAGCTATGGATGCCATTATGTCATTTAAATGATCATTTGCCAATGCCTTTAGAGTTGGGTTATTAGTTTTAGGTATGTTTTTGCGAGTATAGGTATAAAGGAAAATCTTCAAACAAAAGGTAAAGATCGCAATAACTAATGCCCAATAGGAAGCAGAATGTCCAGTTTCAATGTTGGCAAGGATGTCATAGACCTTATTGATGGATTCCCAAAAAATGGCAATTCCAGTGGTAAGGATGAAAGCGCCAACTACAATTGCAGAAATGGATTCCAACTGGCGATGGCCATAAGGATGTTCTACATCAGCTGGTTTTTGAGCTTGCTTCATAAATATCTTAACTGCAATGTAATAAACAACATCAGAAGAGGAATTTATCCCATCAGCTAAAAGAGCGGCACTGTGGCCAACAATGCCTACACAAGTTTTGATAATCGATAATAAGATATTGGAGAATAAACCCAAATTAACAGTTACTCGAGTTATGGAATCACGATCTGCCACTTATATCTCCATCACATCCAATAAGGGATAGTTCTTAAAAACGCTCCGTAAATTTTGATGAAATTCATCCGCATCAAGATCATTACTTCCAATTCCTTTGGGATTTAGAAAGATGGCTTTCACTTTAAAAGGAATTAAGGCAAGAGGATTATGGTCAGTTAAAAAGTTCTCAAGCTCGTTACTGCTAAGTTTGATACATTCCGGGTGACGGAAAATCAGCTGCATACCTTTTAACCGTTTTCCTAACTTATTATTTACAACGCTGGTATAGGCACCGGGAAGATAAAGATGAGTAGGATTTTTCATTGTCTCAATCAGTTCCAGCAGCTTTTCTTCATTGCCAATTAACGAAGTTAAGTCGGTCGTTTGCCATCGGCTTTGGTTCTTAATGAGAATTCTATTTTGTTCAGCCAACTTGTTTAAATTTGAACTGTTGTATTTCTTTATTTCACATAAAGTTATCAAGCGTTTAAGTTCTTCCGTTATGGCTTGTTGATTACCAAAACTGGCTCCCACGCTTAAAATTATGCCATCTATGGCATCGCTCAATGCAATTGATTTACGGTCCAGAGAACCATCTATCAGAACTTTTCTGGCTCCCAGTTTATACATTAATTCCGCGCAGGCAATTTGTCCTTTAACATTAGCGGGACCGGTTATTTCCGTTTCCAAATTTCTTTCGCTTTTGGCTATCCAAAGTTCTCGGTTTCCACTTTGCCACTTTGTTTTAGCCAAAATGCTAATTCCAGAGCCCTGTTGGATAAGAGTTTTGGCATCCGTGCAGAAAATGCACCCAGCAGGTAATTTTACTTTGGGCTTAGGGTTTTTATACAGAATATCTTCATCTTCGCCATCCCGTCCGGTGCTTAAAACACCCCAGATAAAATTGCTGTTTGCCAAAATATAATTCAGGACGGTTGTCTTTCCGGCATTTTTACAGATTCCTACAATCGCGATGTTTTTATAACGCTTAGCGGAAATCCAGGAAAACTCCAAAAAAGCTCCTATTAATGGTTACGACGCTGATGACGCTTTGTCCCTGCCGGTCCGATAGCTACTTTTTTCCCACGCATTAAGCTCATTACACCTTCGTTGGATTTGAATTCTTCAGCGCAAAGTTCGCGATATTTACTTTCGTCTTGCATAGCGAATTCGGGTTCTGTGTAGGAAGTGATAAAACCTTCATAATTGCGTAAAATAACTCTTCCAGGCATCTGAGAAATTACATAATTGGGCATTACAGGAATTTTTCCTCCGCCTCCGGGAGCATCTACAACATAAGTTGGAACGCATAATCCGGAAGTATGACCACGCAAACTTTCTATTATTTCAATGCCTTTGGCTATGGGAGTGCGGAAATGACTAATCCCTTCAGAAAGATCACATTGATAGATATAATAGGGACGAACTCTGTTTTTAACCAGTTTATGCACCAATGCTTTCATTACATCCACATTATCATTTATCCCTTTTAATAAAACGGATTGATTGCCCATCGGTATTCCCGTTTCAGCTATTTTGGCAAGTGCTTTACAGGAGTCCTCACTAAGCTCGTTAGGATGATTAAAATGCGTATTCAGCCACACAAATTTATACTTTTTTAGGATCTCTAAAAGTGAATCAGTAAAGCGTTGCGGCAAAACCACCGGAGTTCTTGTTCCCAAACGCACAATTTCAATATGCTCAATTTTACTCAGTTTATTTAATATATCATCCAAACGCTCATCACTTAAAGTGAGAGGATCGCCACCACTTAAAATAACATCGCGCACTTCCTTATGCTCTTTTATATAGTCCAATGCCTTATCCACATTATCTTTGGGCATTGGGGCATCATTTTCACCTGCTTTTCTCCGGCGGGTACAATGTCTGCAATACATAGCACATTGATCTGTAAGCAAAAGCAAAACCCGATCTGGATAGCGATGAGTCATTCCAGGAACCGGAGCATCAGCATCTTCACTTAAAGGATCTGCCATATCAGAGGATGAAATATGGCTTTCCGCAATCCGCGGAATTGCCTGTAAACGAATTGGATCAAAAGGATTGCTCTGGTCAATCAAAGAAAGATAATGAGGAGTGATAGCCATCCGGAAAGAAAAGGCCTTATCTTTGAAAACGGCTTCTTCTTCGGGCTGAAGCTCAATGTATTTTACTAATTGCTCATAAGATGTTATCCGATTTTTTATCTGCCAATGCCAGTCATTCCATTCATCGGGAGTGGCAATGCTTTTAGGATCAATTATCTTGCTCATTTTATCCTCTTTTTATTCCGTATAGCGTTCTTTAAAAATCTTCATTAAAACAGGTTTGCGCCTCAACAAATCCAACGCAATCTCAGAATGATGTTGAGCATAACCATTGCCAATCATCATATCTACATCGGCTCCAATACCTTCCGCTCCTAAAGCTGCTTTGGTAAAAGAAGTAGCCATAGAGAAAAAATAGACCAAACCCCGTTCTCGGGCTGCCATAATACTTGGCAATTCAGTATCTTCCGTATTTACTACATTGATAACTACATCTGCCATTTTACCATTAGTGAGACGAGAGACCTCTTTTTGAATAGTGATGGCATCCGTAGCGCTGGCCAAAATTACTTCGTCACAACCAGTTGTCTTGCAAGTAGGTATGTAACTTTCTTTACGCACTACTCCAATAACTTTTCCACAAATTCCTGCCCGCTCTTTAGCCACGGCATTGCATAAAATTCCGCTTTTACCATTCGCACCAATAATTACAACTGTGTCTCCCGGCTTTACTAAACGCTCAACTTGAGCCGGTGCACCTGCAACATCCAAAACGGAAAGTGCCAAATTTTCATCCAAATCATCAGGCAGTTTGGCATAAATACCACTACTGAAAAGGATTGCTTGACCTTCAATTTCTATTTGATCCTTGTCCAGCAAAACTTTTTTCACTTTGTTTATTTTGAGAGGAGTTAGCGAAAGTGAAACCAGAGAGGCGATTTTATCTCCCACTTTCACTTCTTCTTTCATTTCAAACTTATCCCCAATGGCAGCAACTCTGCCAATCAGCATTCCACCGGAACCGGTATCTTCGTTTTTATGTTTGCCAGTTCTATTAATAAGATCAATGGCATGTTCCGCAAATGCCTTTTCCAAATCTGTAAAACCCTTCGCAATGAGCTTATTTTTAATCTGATGAAAAGAAGCGGAATCAATATTTAAACGAATCACATCAATCAGCATTTCGTTGTCCCATATTTCGCTCATATCGTTATTTAAAACCTTTGCGGGTTGCGGTAAAACACCTTTGGGCTCAATTACCCGGTGCGTTCCATATCTACATCCATTTAGTTTCATTCGCTGCTCCTATGAAAATGTCTATTTTTTTATTTAATCTCAAGTTACTTAGATGAATCCATTTTTTTACATTTGCCCTTACTGTCAATTCTTTTGTATGGATAAACTTATGACAAGTCCCATAATTCCTTACAACTACCAACGAAAAATCAATAACTTTAAAGCATAACTTTCTCTTTTCATTAATCCTTTTAGCAGAGAGTAAGTTTAGAAATACAATTTAAGCCAATAAAACATAAAATTTACAGAAAAACTGCAAAATATTACTTGACATTCTCCTATATCTAATTAAATTGTCTATTAAATGCAGAAAGAGTGCATTAAAGGAGAATAAAATGATTATCACCTTTAGCGTCCAAAACTTTCTTTCCCTCCGCAATAAAGTAACTTTGGATTTTCGTGCCACCAGTGATAAGACCCTGGAGGATTATTATGTTGTTTCAGTTGATAAACCAAAGCTAAGAATTCTGAGAATGGCTATGATTTATGGAGCTAATGCTTCAGGGAAAACCAATCTGCTTAGATCTCTAAATTTTTTAAGACAATTTATCATTAATACATCTACTAATAAAGAAAATCCAATTCCTATAGTTCTCTTTGCATTGGATGAAGATAAGTCCTCAATTTTTGAGGTTGAATTTCTACAAAAGGGTGTTGTTTATAGCTACTATCTGGAATTAACCAAAAAATATATCATCCAGGAAAATCTAAGCTATTTTCCCAAAGGGAGAAGGTCTGCTGTTTTTTCTCGCAGCATTATAGATAGTAATGAGTTGAAGTATCAATATAACTGGAAGAATGCTGCTGTTGATAAGAAGCAACAAGATGCTTTGGAATTAACTGTCCAAAACCAGTCCATTCTTTCTAAAATAGCGACAATGCAATATTCTGGTGTTCTTCAGGAAGCAAGGAACTGGTTTACTGGAACTATGAATCCAATTTTGGACTATAAAACAGATCTTTTCAACTTCAATTATCTTAATTATCTAAGCAATTCTGAACAGAATGAAAAATATAAACCTTTATATTTGGAACTATTGAAAAGAGCTGATTTTCTCATAGAAGATTTTATTATAGAAGAAAAGAGAATTTCCATGGCTGAATTATTCCATGGATTAAGTGCTGTATTTGAAACTAACGATGCAACACAAGAAAATAATAGAAAACGAGAAGAAATAACCTCGCTTAAAACTGAATTTACCCATAAAACTTCCTCAGGAACTTATGTTCTAAATTATAATATGGAATCAATGGGGACTCAGAGATATTTTGGTTTGATTGGAATTCTATTTGAGCTAATATATAAAAACCGGATAGTTCCTATTGATGAAATTGAGAGTTCTTTACATATTGATCTTATCATTCATTTCATAACTACTTTTTTAAGAAAAGAAAGCAGGGGACAATTAATTTTCACTTCTCAAAATACGGCTCTTTTAAAAGAAAAGGATATTTTACGCAGAGATGCTATCTGGATTACTGAAAAAAATGAAGATGGTGGCACTTCTCTAACCAGCGTTTCTGAATATCCAGTTCGGAAAGAACATTCCATAGAAAGTATCTATAGAAAAGGATTGATAGGCGGCTTACCTAATTTGGGAACTACTCTCTTGGAGGATGAAAATGAAACAAAGGGCAAATAGACCAAAGAAATCATTAAAAAAAGTAAACGCTACCATCAATTATAAGGAATCACTTCAATTTTACTTCTTTACTTGACAGATAAAGCAAGAAAATTAAAAAGAACAAAGTGATTAACTTATTGGGAGCCAATCAAATGTATAAAAACAGAGAACTCTGGTCAATAAACGATGAAAAAATGTTTTTTTCCAGCTACCTTAAAATTACTATAGCTGAGAAACTCTTTTACAAATTGGACAGAGATTTTTATGCGTATATTCCTAAAGGTTTTGATTCCAAAAATCAGACCTTGCAGAGCCGTAATGCATTAATCGGTTTATTTACAGAAAAGTGGTGTAGGGACTTATTTTCTCCAGTTGCACAAAAGATGGGATTATATGCAATCAATAGTGTTGTTTGTGAAGAAATTGGATTAACCCAAAATTCCCCTGCTGACTTAGCTTTTTGCACAAATGAGAATATAAAACAAGATCCTGAAAATATAAAATTGATATTTGAAATTAAGATGAGTATTATATGGAATTATCTGTATAACGAAATGAAAGGATTAAGCTTATTAGGCGACTATAAAACTCATAAAGGTAACCCTTCTTTGTTACGATCTGATTCTATGCTAAAAGCGATAGGAAAATCAATAAATATTAGAGTATCTGGTAATTGTGCAAACAAAATTCCCATTGTTATAATTGGCAATAGCCCCATAACTTCAACTTATTTAAAAAAAGTGGATTATCTTAAAACAGCAGGCGTAATACAGGGTTTTTGGTCTTTAAATCCCAACCCTTCTGAGAGCGATTTTATTCAATCTTCTCCAGAACTGGGTTTTAAAACATTTAAAAATATCTCTGAAATTACTAAAGATTTTGAGATATTGTTAAATAATGATTATTATTATATCTCTACGATGTTAAGCAAACCGCAGATTGGTAAATATATAAGTATCGCTTCCCAAGAAAAAACTGATACTGAAAAGGCCGAAAAGTTTATTAAGCTTCTCAGAGGTAAAACATGGTAAAAACCAGTACCTCCACCAGCTCATTTGGGACCAAAGGAAGGATAAATCACGATTCTTCCAAGTTCTATAATTCCAAGTTATACGAGGAATTACAAATCAAGGAAGAGATAGACAAAACGGAAAATCCTTTTCCGGAAGAGTACTTGAACAAGGTTATTCTTGGTTCGGCAGAAAATATGAGTGAAATTCCGGATAATTCTGTTCACTTAATGATCACTTCACCTCCCTATAATGTTAGCAAGGATTACGATCAGGATTTATCCTTAAAACAATATCTGCAATTATTGGAAAACGCCTTTAAGGAGACCTACAGAGTTTTAGTAAATGGAGGACGGGCTTGTATCAATGTAGCCAATATTGGCAGAAAACCCTACATTCCTCTTTCCGATTATATTTCGCAAATTATGCTGAATATTGGTTTCAATATGCGCGGTGAAATAATTTGGAATAAAGCAGCAAGTGCAAGTCCATCAACTGCATGGGGAAGTTGGATGAGCGCTGCCAATCCAATTTTACGAGATATTCATGAATATATTTTGATTTTTTCCAAGGGTGATTACTCCCGGCAAAAAAAAGACAAACAAAGCACGATTAGTAAAGAAGATTTTATCCAGTGGACTAAATCCGTTTGGGTTATGAAAGCTGAATCAGCCAAAAAAATAGGACATCCTGCTCCTTTTCCGGAAGAATTACCACATCGTTTAATTCAGCTTTATTCCTTTCAGGATGATATTGTTCTTGATCCTTTTATGGGTAGTGGAACAGTTGCCATCTCTGCTTTAAAATCGAAAAGATATTTTACTGGTTTTGAAATAGAACCCGCTTATATTAAATTATGTAACAAACGAATCAATGCTTATTTGGATCAGCTGAGCATTGAATTTGATTAAAATATAAGAGGAAGAAATCGTATTTTTATTTTCTGATTTTAGCTTTAAGCTCATCCTTATCTGATTGGTTCTTTTTTCGCTTTCTTCCTTTCGCACTTTAATCTTGACAGAAATTATTAGGAAAAAATGAATGCAAAGTAGGAGAATGTTTATGATAGAAGTGTTAATAGACAAATGTGTCGGTTGTGGTTCCTGTTTAAGTGCATGTGCGTATGATGCGATAAAAATTGAAGACCAGATTGCCATTATAGACCCGGATAAATGTGTTTTATGCGGCGCTTGTGTTTCTGCTTGTCCTTTTGAGGCAATATTACTACGAAAAGCAAAAACCGAAGCAATTGATAAAAGTGAATTCAACGGCGTTTGGGTTTTTGCGGAACAGCGCGATAGCATTATTGCCCCAGTGGTTTTTGAGCTTTTGGGCAAAGGAAGGGAACTTGCTGATGAACTTGGTTCTGAGCTTTCGGCAGTAGTTTTGGGACATCAAATTGAATCGCTTTCTTCGGACTTGATAGCTTTCGGAGCCGATCAAGTTATAGAAGTAGATGATCCTACTTTAAAGCATTTTCGGGATGAGTTTTATGCCAAAGCGTTAACGGAGCTTGCCTTTAAGTATAAACCTTCGATTATATTGGCTGGGGCAACTGTTACCGGCAGAAGTTTTATACCCCGCGTAGCCATTAATTTACATACAGGTTTAACTGCCGATTGCACAGGTCTTTCCATAGATATGGAAACGAGTGATTTATTACAAACTCGTCCTGCTTTTGGTGGAAATATTATGGCGACGATTAAAACGGCAAATCATCGTCCCCAAATGGCCACTGTGCGTCATAAAGTTATGAATCCCATATCCAGAGACGATTCTCGCAATGGAATAGTAATTCAAGAACAGGTAAATTTTGATTTAGTGGAAGAAAGAACATCCTGGCTTAGTTTTGAAAAAGAGAAATCAAATCTGATCAATATCACGGAAGCAAATATTATTGTTTCCGGAGGCAGGGGTTTGAAAGAGGCAAAAAATTTCGCTCTAATTGAAGAATTGGCAGATGCATTAGGAGGAGCCGTGGGAGCTTCCAGAGCGGCTGTAGATGCAGAATGGATTGCCTATTCCCATCAAGTTGGGCAAACGGGAAAGACGGTTAAACCATTAATTTATATAGCAGTTGGAATTAGTGGGGCAATCCAACATTTAGCCGGAATGTCCAGTGCGGATTATATTATTGCCATAAATAAAGACCCTGACGCACCAATTTTCAAAGTAGCGGATTTAGGCATAGTAGGTGATCTGTTTGAAATTGTACCCAAACTAACTAAAAGGATAAAAGAATTACGAGTATGACTATCAGACCTGCGATCAGCGTTATAAATCCTGATCGAGTGGAAAATGGAATTACCATACATCTTGAGGGAGCTTCTTTTGCTGATCTGGAAATAAACAAGGATTTTCCCGATGCGATTGCTTATCTTCCACTTATCAATTCCCATGACCATTTGATTGGAAATTGGGTTCCCAGAGCAGGAGATCATCGCCCCTATCCCAATTCTCATATTTGGGTAGAGGATATGAAAGATTCCTTTGCTTTTCGGGAAAGGGATTTATTTTGGAATAACGATGGAAGCTTTAATTTGGAAGATCCCGATGCGCTAATTTTAGCTCTTTTGGGAGCTTACAAAAGTTTATTTAGCGGTTGCAGCGTAGTTCAAGATCATTCTCCCAATCAGAAGGATACTTTTTATAAAGCGATGCCGATTATTGTGCCCCAAAATTTCCGCCAATGTCATTCTCTTACCCTTGGTAATTGGTGGGGAGGTGAAGATCCCCAAAAGGAAATGCAGCTCACTCAGGGCAAAATTCCTTTCCTGATTCACTTGGGAGAAGGAAAAGACGATATTACCAAAGCCGAATTTGCGCAATTAAAAAAACTCGGATTATTGCAAAATAATACTTTAATTATCCATGGCATTGCCTTAACTGAAACAGAAATAAGTGAAATTGCCCAAGCGGATGCTTCGATTTGTTGGTGTCCTTCCTCCAATTTATATTTAATTGGAGAGACCTTAAATATCAAATCCGCGCTCGCCAATAAAGCAAATGTATGTATTGGAACTGATTCCACAATGTCCGGAAGCATAAATCTGATAGCGGAATTTTTAACGATTCGGGAACATTTTCCTTTTGTAACTGCTCAAGATATTTATCGAATGTCAACGGAAAATGCGGCAAGAGCACTTTTTTTGCCCAAGGATTTTGCTTGTTTGAATCCGGATGGATGCCGTAATTTATTGTTAACTGACAAAGTAGAACGCGATCCCTTTGAAAATCTTTATACTTTGGAAGCGGCAACTATACATCTTTTACTTGTGGATGGAATTCCACGCTTTGGGGACAGTGAATGGCTGGAAATGCTTAATTTGGATGATGATAAATACAGCACTTTCCGCACTGGTAACAAGGAAAAATTTGTGATCGGCGACCCAATGGACCTAAATGATCAGATTGATGAGGTTTTAGGATATCATAAGGACTTTCCCTATTTGCCATTTTAGATATTGATATTAGGAGGCATCAAGAAGAAAAATGGAAAAACATTTGAATGTAACGGAAATTTTCTATTCTTTACAGGGAGAATCAACTTTCAGTGGTTATCCCTGTATTTTTATTCGTTTGTCGGAATGTAATTTACATTGTTCTTATTGTGATACTCAATATGCTTTCGGCAAAGGAAAATCAATGGCGATCAGTTCCATTTTGGATGAAATAAAAGATTTTCCTTGTTCTCTCATAGAAATCACAGGTGGAGAACCACTTTTTCAAGAAGACATCGATGCTTTGTTTGAAGCATTGCAGCAAGCCAAATACGATATTTTACTGGAAACTAATGGATCACTCACTTTAGCGAAAGTTCCCCATTTTGTGTTAAAAATTGTGGATGTTAAAACACCGGGCAGCGGAACGGGAAATAGCTTTTTAGCGGAAAATTTGGCTTATCTGAAGGAAAATGATGAATTGAAATTTGTGCTTACAGATAGGCAGGATTATCAGTTTGCTCTTTCCTTTTTGGAGCAAAACAAACCCCCAGTTAACATTATTCATTTTTCCCCCGTTACGGAGCTTTTAGATGCCAAAGAACTTGCTAAATGGATGCTACAAGACGGTGTAAAGGCAAAACTAACTTTGCAACTGCATAAAATTATTGGCTTAAAGTAGCTTAACTTTTTTATCAGAATCCGTATTCTTGTAGCTATAACATACTTATGCAGAACAAGATAACTTTTATCTGTGTCCGTGCCTTCCCTGAGCAATAAGAGCACATTATACTAAAAGCAATGTTTCACTCCCAATCACTTATTACAAGGAGGATTGCGTTACAACTCTCTCACAATTCCGTAACACTGCCGTAGTCCCGTTAGAGCATCGTTACGGAAGTGTTACTGTGTTATTAGATGAGCTTGCAGGTGCAAATTAGGAATAGACGGATAAATTTCGTAGTCCTGAGGGAAAAAAGGGTAGGTAACGAAAGTAGGGCTGGAACGAAATTTATATTTATCCACCGCTGATGAGGTGAATTACTTTCAGGTCTGCATTTTCAGGAATGGAGGTGGTTTGCCAGTTTTCTCTTTTGATAAGTTCGCCGTTCATTTTAACGACCAACATCTTAAAAGTGTAATTCATTAATTTTAGGGCATCGGAAACAACTAAACCTTCTTGCCAAGGTAATTGATTGCCATTAACTTTGAAAACCTGCTTATCTGCCATAATCTATATTCCTTTCTGCGGGGCTAAAAGTTCTAAAGCCAAATTTGCCTGCAGGTTAGCAACGACGGCAACACGAGTGGCAATCGGACAAATTCCTGCTTGTAATTCACTGGTTAAATCGCCGACAATATGTAAAAAGCCATAATGTTCGGTATGAATAGTTTCATTTTTACCGTAACCGGCAATTCCGGAAGCAATTATAATATGCCTATCAGGATAATTTTTTGCCCAGCAGGAAATTAGCATTTCTTTTTGTTCTGCTTCATCCAATGCTTCCAAAAGCAGGTCTGCACCCTCAAAAATATCACAAAAGTTGGCAGGCGTAACTTTAACTGGGTGCAAAACAAATTCAATGAAAGGATTAAAGGTACGAATATTTTCCGCTATGGCATCCACTTTTCGTTTTCCAATTTGCGCCAATGTATATTGCTGGCGGTTAAGGTTTTCCGCCGTAACAATGTCATAATCGGCAAGAATTAGAGTCCCAATTCCCGCTCTTGCCAAAGAGATGGCAATATTGGAACCTAATCCTCCCGCTCCGGCAATGCCAATTGTGGCTTTTTGCCAGATGGGAAAAGCAGAGGGATCACGCTTGGAAAAATATTCTTCCCTGGAAATCAACGCTTTATCTCCAATTTGATATTGCCTTCAGGATCAATGTCTTTCAGATTGTTTACAAAGGATATCACTATATCCTGCAACAATTTCTGCACAAAAGGAACAATGATTACTTCCTGATCTGCCACCCAAAGTTTAAGTCCCGTATCATTATCCAAAACGCAATTGCTTCTTTTTGCCCTGCCCTGAACAATATCTCCTGCCATTGTGTAACAGTCCTTTCCACAGGATGAACAACATTGAGGATCAGACAAAGGCAGAATGGCAAAGCATTTTTCCTTAACCAGAGCTGTCATTTTGGCCAAATCTTGAGGCAAACATAAGCACGGAATACCTTTATAGCTATTTATTTCACACGCTATCTTGCCCGAAATGCAAATACAAGTGTCATCCCCCAGTTCATTTAACTGCTCAATATTTTCCGCACAAACGATTTTGGGAACAGGTGCATCTTTCAGACCTTCAATAATAAGATAATCGGCTTTCAGGAAAGAAACCATTTCTTTCAAATCTAACGATTCCGGAAATAATAGGGCACTATCATATAATCCCTTGGCAAATACAGCTTTACTTCCTGCCTGAGTATGTAAATTAGTATTTTTGCCGATGGTGTCACAATGATATTTTTCACTATGGATATCCTTGATAGAGCATACATTATATCCATCTTTTGTCAATTCTGCGATTAAGTTTGTAGCAACAGTTGTTTTACCAGTTTGATGATAGCCAATAATTCCTAATGCTTTCATAATGAAGACCTTACTAACATTAATTGGCAAAAAGCGCTAATTCCCTCGCCCTTGCCACTGATGCCAAGTCCTTCTTCAGTAGTAGCTTTCACGGATATTTGCTGTAATTCGCATTCCAAATCCGCAGCGATATTTTGGCGCATTGGGGATATAAAAGGTTGTAATTTGGGATTTTGACAGCATATAACCGTATCCAGGTTGTTTAATTGCCAGCCCTTTTCGGTAATGATTTTATAGGTCTTCCTCAGTAATATGCGGGAGTTTATGTCCTTGTAAGCCAAATCATTATCAGGATAATGTGTCCCGATATCCCCTAAAGCCAAGGCACCTAACAAAGCATCAATTATGCAGTGGATTAAAACATCGGCATCTGAATGACCCAAAAGCCCTTTGGAATAAGGAATTTTCACGCCTCCCAAAATAAGGTCTCTGCCCTCAATCAGTCGATGAACATCATATCCAAAACCGCAACGATACATTTATTTAATCCACTGTTATGCTTTTAGATACATTTTTGGGAACATCAGGATGGACGCCATGATCGCGAACTTCCAATTTATCTAATTTTTTCATTTTACGCACGCTCATTTTCAACGCTAAAAGTTGCAGGACAATAGATGCCGAAAAACAAGTTAGCAAACAAGAACCGGTTTTGGGTAACATAATGTAAGAATAGGCATAATAGCCATTTTCATTGGGTGGAGATGAAACATTTTTCTTAAGCTGTTCATTATCTTCGGCAATTACAAAAGTATTGGCTCCCCGTATTTTATGCGTATTGATCTGAGAAATGGTGAGGTTTACATCGCGTGCATCTGGTCCTGTGATGTAAACTAAGGGATAATTGCGATAGAGAGGTTCAAAGAAATCCTTATTGTGCACTAATTGATTGAAGATTTTAGTTCCCTGAGGATTCAGATTGAAGGGTTGATTGTGCGTAAATATATAATCCGCCAATGCTTTATAAATCTCTTTAACTTCTTTGTGAGGAATACCTTCCTGTTCACATAGCGCTTCTATTTCGTCAATATCCTCGCTGAGAAAGTGCATAAATGAACGCAAGTGTTTAACTCCAAAAACGGTATTTCTGCCTAAAATGGTATTGGGTCCGTGTTTGAATTCCGATGCCTCTCTACCTTCTGCATGAGTTAAAACCGTTTCTCTAATTTTTAATGCACCTTCCATAGCCACTCCACTGATTTTGGTGGCTAAAATATGAATGGAAGGTTCCATATATAATTTTCCAGCCATAATATCCAATTCGCCGCTGACATTATCCAAGGTTTCTTTCAGTAAGGAGGGAATTTTGAACAGAGAAGTATAATATTCATCAATCTCATTCTGACATTTTTGCCGGTCTTCCTCGTTTAAATCTGTTTCCAACTCATTTAATTTCATTTGCGCTGTCCGAATGGCAAGATAATAGAAAAGCGTAATTTGATTCATAAAACTTTTTGTGGCTGGAACGGCAATTTCCGGTCCGCATAAAATGGGAATCGCCACATCGCTTTTTTCCTGGCCTAAAGTGGAATTCATATTATTTACCAAAACCACTTTACGCACATTCAAATCCTTGGCGTCTATGTCATTGAAAATATCTATAAGGTCTTTTGTTTCACCTGATTGAGAAACGCCGATGATGAGATCATTGTCTTTTATACAATTAGAATATTCACCTCTAAAATCCCCGGGTAAAATGGGAATTATTTCCAATCCGGCAATGGAATTGAAAAAGAGGGCGGCAATTTTGGTAGCGTGAAAGCTCGTTCCGCAGGCAATTGAATATGCATTGCGATTATTTTGAAGGGTGTTTTTCATCAATAACAGAAAATTATCCACGCTTTCATTAAAATCCTTCACATTCATTTTTTCCGCTAAAGCATCCAGTGTTTTAGCCAGCGAAATTTTTTTCAGGTCATATCCGTCGTTTGCCATTTCCAAAAAGAGGTTTTTCTCTATGGAGAAGAAGTACTTTTTATCAAAATCCTCTTTTACGGCAACATCAAAAAACTCCTGATAAGTGCTGCGAACCTGATAGAAGAAATTGGTGAAAATGTCCGAATTGAGCAATTCGTTAAATATTTGGCGTCTTTCCAAAGGTGTGGGTGCATTTACAAAATTTTGCATCTTGCTAAAAATATAATCTTTTACACCCGCTTCTTCCATTAACGCTAACATTCTTTTTCCCGTGTTCGAACCCCCTTGAAAAAGCTTAATTAGCTTTCCAGTAGATTCACTTTGAGCATATATTTCCTGCTCCATAAAATATTCATATTCTGGTAACAGTTCTACATCCTCGGCACGCAATTTGGAATAAACGGAGCGAGCAGGAATTTTATCTCCCGTCTGCCAAACTTCATCCGGTTGATTTAAGTGCTTAAATTTCAAATTCTTCTGGGCATATACCTGATATGTATCTGCCGTATATTCAATAAATTCACCTTCCCGCAAATTAACCAATTGCTTGGTAAAACGAAGCACAGCAGTAAGATCTGAAGAAGCAAGTGAAAAAGGCAAATCTTCCAAAGTCCCGATTCCAAAATATAAACTGCTGCCTGCTTTAATAGCCCATGAGGTCTCTGTATCCGGATCTACAATTACCGCTGCATAACTGCCAACCAATTTTTCCGCGGCCTGTATTATTGCTTTACGCATACATTTTTTCCGTAATTCCGGTTCAGTGGGATTAGCTGCCTTATTCATTTCTATATCAAAATAATGTTCAATCGTGTGAACTAACATTTCACCATCGTTATCACTTTGAACTGAGTGCCCCTCATTTACCAAAAATGTCTTTAACTCTCTGGTATTGGTAATGTTGCCATTATGCGCTCCATAAATATGACGCTTGCAATTTACCAAATGGGGCTGTGCATTTTTCTTATCCACAAAACCAAAAGTAGCCCAGCGAACTTGTCCGCAAAATATTTTTCCGCTCTGTTTTTCTATGCCTAAGGTCTTAACTAAAGTGCTGGGAGCTCCTACATCTTTTAATAAAGTTATGTCAGTTGTATCTCCTTGAAAAGCTGCTCCCGTGCTGTCATAACCTCTATATTCCAATGCCCGTAAAAGTTTGGAAGCATATTCACCCATATTAATTGAGACCTTGGGCAAAGCCAAACCTAAAACTCCACAACCTACACCCCAAACAGGAATTGGAAGCTTAAATTTCCAGTTCCTCATTGCAAATAATAACTTTTTAAGCTGTAAAAGCAAAAAATTCCACATTGTTATGTCCTCTATATCTTATTTTTTTCAATTAACTGCTTGGCAAAAAACAGGTCTGCTTCATCGGTAATTTTCAAATTGAAATCATTATCCCAAATATAGCGAACCTGCAACCCCAGATGTTGGATTAATGAAGCATCGTCGGTAGAAAAATAATTATCCTTATATGCCTGTTGATATGCCTCCATTATTAATGAATAGGCAAAAACCTGAGGTGTGAAAACATTGATCAAATGATTACGGTTTATAGCTTTAACTGCATAATCACCTTCAATCTCCATAACCGTATGTTTTAATTTTCCAGCTGGAATAACCGCTTTATCAATAATCACGGCGGCAAAAAGCAGTTCTATCAATTCCAGTGTAACAAAAGGTCTTACTCCATCGTGGATGGCAACATATTCTGTTCCTTCCGGACATTGCTGCAAAGCGTAATAAACTGAATCTTGGCGTTCTGCCCCACCGGCAATAACTTTATGCGGTTTTCCCATCCCTTCAAACCACTGTTCTATAAGCGCTTCTGTCTTTAAAATATCTTCTTCCGGAGCAGTCACGATAATATTATCGATCAATTCTGAAGCCATAAATGGTTCCATACTCCTGATTAAAATTGGGATGCCCGATAGTTCTCTAAACTGCTTTTTCCTATCTCCCGGAAGGCGTTTTCCACTTCCCGCAGCCGTTATTATGGCAGTTGTATTATTTAAGAAGTCCATTTATAAAAAACTCCCCTGCTTTCTCGTTGAGCAGATATTTTCTTTTCCAGATACAATTGACGGAGCACTTTACTAATTTCGTTGATGTGGATATTTAACATCGCAGAAAGGTCTTCTGCGGTTGAGGGTCGTCTTTTAAGCGTATTATGCAAAATTTCAATAACTTCTGCATCCGGTTGCGTTTCCATTTGCGGATATTTAACTTTGGCAATAATTTCTACTGGCACACTTACAATATCCTTCAATTCGGCTTTAATATGCTTAAGCGTATTTAAAGATAATGGCTTAACCCAATCTTCCGTCCCAGGCCTATCCAAACAATTTAATTGCACTAAATCTGGTTTGATCTTATTTATTGCTTTCGCTAAAGCGTTAAGCTCTTCTAAATTATCATTTATGCCGGGCACCAAAAAAACTTCCAACCAGAGCGTGCCTTTATATTCCATCCTAAATTGAACTAAACCTTCAATTAAATCTTGCACTTGAAGCCCTGCACAAGGACGGTTGATTTTTTCAAAACCCTCTTGCGTGGCAGAATCCAACGAAGGTAAAACAATATCACAGGAAAGAACTTCACGCCGAACTTCTTCCTCCGAAAAAAGAATGCCATTGGTAAGTAGAGCAAGTTTATATGCTGGATAATTGGCTTTGATATATGCTACAATTTCTCCCAAAGAACTGTTCAAAGTTGGTTCGCCCGCTCCGGAGAAAGTAATATAATCCAAATGCGGCTGGGTGGACATAAAATTATCCAGTTCAGCCAATATTTCTTTCGTATCAAAAAATGCCTCTCTCTGCGTTACTAAATGGGTAGTTCTTTGCACTTCACAATAAACACAGTTTAAGGGACAATATTTATAAGGAACAAGATCAATTCCCAGAGAGATACCTAAACGACGGGACATCACGGGTCCGAAAAGGTGTTTATACTTAATCATCTTAAAAGGTGGTTCCGAATTGTAAATGCGGTTCCCATCCGCCATCATTGATATTATAGGCATAATCAAAACCGATTAAACCGAAGGGACTGCGAATTCTGATTCCCAGTCCGGTTCCTTTTTTAAAATTGAGAAAATTAAAATCTCTCATCTTGTTATAACTATTTCCTGCATCGAAAAAAGCAACTGCAATAATTTGATCGCTCCCTAAAGGATATCCCAATTCCGTAGAAAATATGATAGCTCTGGTTCCTCCTCCGGAAGGACCAATGGAACTATCAGGAAAACCTCTTATCCCGTCTGCACCGGTTCCACCCAAGTAAAATTTTTCATCCGGGGGCGCATCCTTAGACCTGCCAAAAGGAGTTACATAACAAAATCTCCATTTGGTTCTCAAAATAAGCTTTTCCCAAGTATCCATATACCAGTTTACCTGGGCAATCTGTTTAAAATAATCAAAATCGCCTCCGAACATCCCTCCTGCCACTTCACTATAAAGAGTGAACTGACTTCCTTTGGTAGGGAAAAATACATTGTCGCGCGTATCTCTGCTCAAAGTTAAACTTACGGCGCTGGTATATCTCCACCCCAATTGATTCAATTCGAGCAAATTGGCATTGGCAGTAGAATCTGCCATTATGGCATCCATATCGGTAATTCTATACTTCTTGGAATATAAAGAATAACCAGCAACGGCTCTGGATTTATCTATCCAGGGAATTGTTTGGCCTACCCTAAGCCCTGCGCCACGCGTATAAATCTCATAGTAAAAAGAACTCCAGGTCTTTTTAGTATAATATATATCGGTTCCCAGTAAAATGTCCGTATCCATCAAATTAGGATTTGTGAAGCCAAATTCAAAATTTTGGGTGTTGCCTCCAAATTCCCAGGTTAAAGTGGTTGACCAGTTATTGCCAAACATATTGTTTTGAGACAAAGACAGCTGCCCTACAAATTTATCTTGAGAATTATAACCGACTCCCCCATTTGCAGTTCCACTGGAACGATCTATAACATCAAATTGGAGGTCTATGTCTCCTTGGCTATTGATGGGATTGTAGTCCAAACGAATATCCTGTTCAAAAAACCCCAGATTATATATATTTTGCTGACTGCGTAGAACTTGTGTCTGACGGAAATAATCACCCGGAGAAACTTCCAGCTGTCTTCTAACTACTTTTTCCTTGGTTCTTTTATTGCCCGTAATATGTATTTGACGGATTCTGGCGCGATTGTTCTCATTTATTTTTAGCTTCACGATTAGCTTATCGCCCTCTTTTATATATTCAGGAACGATGGAAACATAAATGAACCCTTCATCAAAGTATTTGGAATAGATGTTCTTGATTTCATTATCAAACACCTCTTGGTCAAAGGGCTCTCCAAGTTTCATCGTGAGAGTTTCCTGTAATTGTTCAACTGGGAAAAAATCGTTACCCTCAATGTTTATGCCTCCGAAATTATACTTTGTCCCTTCAAATATATGTATTACAATTTCGATGGATTTTTCGTTCAGCGGCTGAATTTCATACGGACCTACGACGACATCTATAAACCCATTTTTTTTATAAAAAGCGGTTAATGCTTGTAAATCGGCATCAAATTTCTCATTTTCCAAGTGACCGGAACGAAGAAAACTGGCGGTTTTGGTCTTCATCTTTTTCTGTAAGGTCTTACTATCAAAATAGCTGTTTCCCACAAAAGTTATCTGTTTGATGGAAACCC